>NZ_SSDM01000418.1:0-4415 GCF_004794375.1 Microbacterium sp. K35
CACGGGAGCGCACGTGCACGCGCTCGCGCGACTGCGGGATCCGCGCCCGGTCGACACCACACGGCGGCGCGGGTCGATCGGCTCGCAGCGCGCGCTCGGCTCGGGGCCGCGGTCGGCGGAGGAGCTCGACCTCATCCTCACGCAGATCGTCGACCGACTCGCCCGGCGGCTGCGCGACGGCGACCGCGTGTGCCGCACGGTGGTGCTGCGGCTCCGCTTCGGCGACTTCACGAAGGCCACCCGCTCCCGCACGCTCGGCGCGCCGACCGACCGCACCGCGATCCTCCTCACGGTGGCGCGCACCCTGCTCGCCGCTGCGCAGTCCGAGGTCGCCGACCGCGGCATCACGCTGCTCGGCCTCTCCCTGTCGCAGCTCGACCGCGCCGACCGCGTGCAGCCGGAGCTCCCGATCGATTGGGGTGACGAGGCGCGACTCGACTCGGTGCTCGACACCCTGCGCGACCGCTACGGTGCGGCCTCCGTCTCCCGCGCCGCACAGCTCGGACGCGACCCCGGCTGGTCCACGCCGATCCTCCCCGAGCACGAGTGACGGCCACGGCCGAGGGCCGTCGCCGAGAATACTGGCCAGAAATCGGGCCTGAATTTAGGCTATGTTCATGACTATGCAGACGGTCTCAATCAGCGAGGCGAAGGACAGGTTCTCTCAACTGGTGGAGTCGGTGGACACCACGCACGAGGCGGTGACCATCACTCGTCACGGGCGTCCCGCGGTGGTCATGCTGAGTGTCGACGACCTTCAAGCACTGCAGGCGACTCTCGCGCTCCTGCAAGATCCGCAGCACGCGGAAGAGGTCGCGGAAGCCGATGCAGACATCGCCGCAGGACGCACGTTGAGTCTGGCCGAGGTGCGAGAGCAACTGGGTCGGCGGTGACCGCGGAGCACTACGACGTCCAGCTCACGGGTCCCGCGGTGCGAGCACTCCACCGACTGGAGCCGAAGCTCGCCGATGCCGTTCTCCGGTTCCTGGAGGGCCCCCTCGCCGAGAACCCGATGCGGACGACCACGGCGCTCGGTGTCGAACTCGAGGGCCAGCGCAGCGGGTATGTCGGGATCGCCTATCGCGTGGTGGTCCGCGTCGACGAGGAGACTCGCACGGTGTACGTCCTGCGCATCGCCCACCGTGCGGACGTGTACCGCCGCAGGTGACCCCGCCTCCGCGCCTCAGGCCTTGAGCATCGACGCCCGCGCGATGCGGCCGTCCACCACGTCGAAGGTCGCGATGGTCTCGGTCGCGACCCCCGCGTTGATCACCTGCTCCTGCGCCACGACCCACCGCGCGCCGAAGAGCACGCTCGACTCGATGACGCACGAGAGCTCGGGGTTCTGCAGCCGGGGTTCGTAGAACGCGCGGATGGCTTCGGCGCCCACGATGGGTTCGGGCGCGACACCGGTGATGACGGCGTCGTCGGCGTAGGTGGCGACGAACGCGTCGAGGTCGTGGGCGTTGAACGCGTCGAGCTGTGCCTGCACGGTGTCGTGCGCGGAACGGTCGAGGGCGGTGCGGTCAGTCAATGCGAACTCCTCCGTTGACGTCGTAGGTGGCTCCGGTGATGAAGCGGGCGCGCTCCGAGGCGAGCGACGCGATGATCCAGGCGACGTCCTCGGGCTGGCCGAACGCGCCGAGGGGGATGCCGGCTTCGAGCTTCGCGCGCCCCTCGCCCTGGAGCTGGTCGGTGATGGCGCTGGCGACAGGGCCGGGGGTGACGGCGTTGACGCGGATGCCCTCGGAGGCCAGGTGTCGCGCGAAGCTGCGGGTGATGGCGAGCAGCGCCCCCTTGCTGGCGGCGTAGTGGATGCCGGTCTGCAGGGCGCCGACCTGTCCGGCGATCGAGGCGATGTTGACCACCGACCGGTCGCCCTCGGCGGCGCGCAGCAGGGGGAGTGCCGCCCGGGTGAGCAGGAAGGTGCCGCGCGCGTTGGTCTCGAGGACGAAGTCCCACTCCTCGATGTCGATGTCGGGGTAGGGCGTGTAGGGGCAGACTCCGCCGTTGTTGATGAGCACGTGCAGCTCGCCCCAGGTGACGGTGATGCGGTCGGTGAGCGCGTCGATCGATTCGGGGTCGCGCAGGTCGAGCCGTGACACCAGCACCTCGGCGGCACCGGCCGCCCGGCACTCCTCGGCGACGCGCTCGGCCTCGGCCTCGCGCCCGGTGTAGGTGATCCAGAGGGCGGCGCCCTCGCGGGCGAGTTCGAGGGCGGCGGCGGTTCCGATGCCGGAACTCGCGCCGGTGATGAGTGCGCGGCGAACAGTCATGCCTAAACGCTATAGCAAGAACCGGTCGCTGTCAGCCGCTGTACACCGCTTTGCTAGATGCTATAGCATCGCTCCCATGACTGCGCCGTTCATCCTCGTCACCGACTGCGACCTCCCGGGGACCGTCATCGAAGACACCCTCCGCGGCGCGGGCCTGCGCGCCGATCGCGCCGCCTCCGGCAGCCCCGACGACATCGCCGCGCTCGGCGCCGAGGCCGAGGGACTCGTGGTGCAGTGGGCACGCATCGACGGCGACCTCATGGACCGGATGCCCAACCTGCGCCTCATCAGCCGCGTCGGCATCGGGTACGACATGATCGACGTCGACGCCGCCACCGCCCGGGGCATCGCCGTCGCCAACACCCCCAGCTACTGCATCGAAGAGGTCGCCGCGCACACCGTGGCCATGATCATGACGCAGGCGCGCGGACTCCCCGCCTACGACCGCGCCGTGCGCGCCGGCACCTGGAAGGCCGTGGACGCCCGACCGCTCGCCGTGCGCCCCTCCACCACCACCGTGTCCGTGCTGGGCTTCGGCCGTATCGGCTCGCTCGTCGCGCGCGGACTCCGCGGCCTCGGCTTCCGTGTGCTCGTCGCCGACCCGTACGCCCCCGCCGACGCCGTGCGCGAGGCGGGCTGCGAGCCCGTCGAGATCCCCGACGCCATCGCCCGCGCCGACATCCTCACCCTCCACGTGCCCCTCACCGACGCCACCCGGCACCTGATCGACGCGGCCGCCCTCGCCACCATGACGCCGGGCGCGGTGATCGTGAACACCTGCCGCGGACCGCTCATCGACGAGGACGCGCTCGCCGCCTCCCTCCGCGACGGACACCTCGGCGGCGCCGCGCTCGACGTCTTCGCGGGGGAACCGCTCGCCGCCGACTCCCCGCTCCGCGACCTCGACCAGGTGCTGCTCACCCCGCACGCCGCCTGGTACTCCCCCGAGGCCCTCGCCGACCTGCCGGTGCACGCGGCCCAGAACATCATCCGGTCGTTCGCGGGCGAGTCCGTGCCGATCGTCAACCCGTCGTTCGCCGCCGCCCGCTGACCCGAAAGCCCGACATGGAACTCCTGCGCCTCGGCCCCGCCGGCCACGAACGCCCCTACGTCCGCGACGACGCCGGGGTGATCCGCGACCTCGCGCCCCTCACGGCCGAGATCGATGGGGCGTTCCTCGCCGCCGACGGCATCGCCCGCACCCGCGAGGCCCTGCGCCGCGACGAGCTGCCCGTCGCCGACGTCGACGGCCTCCGCCTCGGCGCTCCCGTCGCCCGCCCGACCGCGGTCCTGTGCATCGGCCAGAACTACGCCGCGCACGCGGCCGAGTCCGGCGCAGAGCCGCCCGTGCACCCGGTGCTCTTCTTCAAGCACCCCAACACCGTGGTCGGCCCGAACGACGTGGTGCTGCTGCCGCCCGGTGCGGAGAAGGTCGACTGGGAGGTGGAGCTCGCGGTGGTGATCGGCAGGACCGCCCGCTACCTCCCGTCGCCCGAGGCCGCCCGCGACGTGATCGCCGGGTACACCATCTCCAACGACGTGTCGGAGCGGGCGTACCAGCTCGACGTCTCGGGCGGGCAGTGGTCGAAGGGGAAGTGCTCCGAGACGTTCAACCCCCTCGGCCCCGCGCTCGTGCCCGCCGACGAGGTCGACCCGCAGGCGCTGCGCCTCCGCTCCTTCGTGAACGGCGAGCCGCGGCAGGACTCCTCCACGGCCGACATGATCTTCCCGGTGCTGCAACTGGTGCACGAGCTCAGTCACTACCTGGTGCTGGAGCCGGGCGACGTGATCAACACCGGCACCCCGCAGGGCGTCGCGCTCTCCGGACGCTTCCCCTATCTGCAGGACGGCGATGAGATGACGATCGAGATCGAGGGTCTCGGACAGCAGCGGCAGCGGACCGAGCGCGTGCACCTGAGCTGACGCGACCCCGGCGGCCTGTGTCCGCGGCACGGCTCCTTTCGCTGAGTGCGCCGTGCCGCGGCCAGAGGCCGTCGGGGGTAGGCGTGGGTCAGGCGAGGTCGCGCGGCGGCTGCGGCGGGGTGCGGTGCAGGGGGTCGGCGACCGGGATGCGCTCGGGCTCCGGTTCGGCCTGGGCCTCGGGCGTCGCGGCGGGGGCGGCGGGAGTGGCGGGGGGGG
>NZ_SSDM01000419.1:0-22187 GCF_004794375.1 Microbacterium sp. K35
ACTGCGCGCCGACACCGCCCGGTCCTCGTCGGGCTCGTCGGCGCGCAGTGCCGCGTTCCACACGAGCGGCCGCGCGAAGCTCAGCGCGATCCGCACATCCGCCAGCTGGTGCTTGAGCGCCTGGAACTCCCCGATCGGACGGCCGAACTGTTCGCGCACCTTCGCGTACGACACGGCCTCCGCGAGCAGCCGCTCTCCCGCGCCCACGAGCAGCGCGGCGGCGGCGAGGGCTGCTTCGTTCAGGGCCGCGTCGAGGGCGCCGGGCACGAGCGGGGTCGAGGCTCCCGTGGGGGAGAGCCGGGCGAGACGCCGGGTGGGCGCGACCGAGGTCAGCTCTGCGCCCGGCTCGCCCTCGTTCAGCGCGTCACCGCGGACGAGGTAGCGGTGCGTGGCCACGGCGGCGTCCACGGCGGCGGGAGCGACACCGTCGACCGCCGCGGTGGCGATGGCTCCCGCGGCGAGGGCCTGCCGCGTCCCGTCGTCCACCAGGGAGGGCAGCAGCGCGACCGTCTCCAGGTAGGGGCCGGGCACGCCGTGGTAGCCGAGCCGCTCGAACACCACCACCAGGTCGCCGAGGGTGCCGCCGAAGCCGCCCGCCTCCTCGCTCACCCGCAGCCCCAGCAGCCCGAGCTCGGCGAACTGCGCCCACAGGGCGAGCCCGGGGGCGGTGTCGCCGTCGGCCCAGGCACGTGCGACGTCGGCGCCGCCCGCGCCCTCCACGATCTCGTCGATGGCCTCCGCGAACGCGGTCTGTTCTTCCGTGGGCAGGAACCGCATCAGGCGCGCCTTCCGTCTCCGCCGCGGGGGAGTCCGAGGATCCGCTCCGCGATGATGTTCCGCTGCACCTCGTTGGTGCCCGCGTAGATGGGACCGGCGAGCGCGAACTGGTAGTCGTCGACCCAGCGCCCGCCGTCGACCGCCGACTCCCCGCGCAGCTCGGACTCCGGTCCCAGGATGCGCAGCGCGGTCTCGTGGATGTGCACGTCGAGCTCCGACCAGAACACCTTGTTGATGCTGCCCTCCGCGCCGACCGCACCACCGTCGAGCAGGGTGCTCACGGTCTGCCACGTGAACAGCCGGTAGGCCTCCGCGCCGATCCAGGCGTCCACCACGGCGTCATCCTCGCCGGTCGCGCCCCGCTCGGACTGCAGTGCGATCAGGCGGTCGGTCGCGGCGAGGAACCGTCCCGGCGCCCGCAGCGACAGTCCGCGCTCGTTGCCCGCGGTGCTCATGGCCACGCGCCACCCGTCGCCGGGGGCGCCCAGCACGTCCTCATCGGGCACGAACACGTCGTCGAAGAAGATCTCGGCGAACCCGGTCGTGCCGTCGAGCTGGGCGATCGCCCGCACCGTGATGCCCTCGGCGTCCATCGGGAACAGGAAGTACGTCAGGCCGCGGTGCCGCTGCGCTTCGGGGTCGGACCGGAACAGGCCGAACCCGCGGTCGGCCCACACCGCGCGCGAGCTCCAGATCTTCTGGCCGTTGAGCACCCATCCGCCGCGGTCGTCGTCGCGGCGGGCGGTGCTGCGGATCGCGGCGAGGTCGCTGCCCGCTCCGGGCTCCGACCACGCCTGCGCCCAGATCAGCGAGCCGTCGGTCATGGCGCGCAGGTACCGCTCGTGCTGATCCGGGGTGCCGTGCTCGAACAGGATCGGCGCGAGCAGGGAGATGCCGTTCTGCGCCACCCGAGTCGGGGCGCCCGCGCGGTAGTACTCCTCCTCGAACAGCACCCACTCCGTGATTCCGGCGTCGCGGCCGCCGTACTGCTCGGGCCAGGAGACGACGGACCAGCGGCCCTCCGCCAGCTCGGCCTCCCACGCGCGGTGCGCCGCGAAGCCCTCGGCCGTGTCCATCGAGGGCAGCGGTGTGGACGGCACGCGCTCGGTGAGCCAGGCGCGCGCCTCCGCGGCGAAGGCCTCCTGCGCGGGGGTGAGGTCGAGGTTCATCGGGATGCTCCGTCCGCGGTGTCGGCCTTGATGGTGCGCACGTCCACGCCGCCGAGGGAGTCGCCGCCCACCTCGGCGTTGTGCGCGTGGGCGGCGTGGTGCAGCCCGAACACGGAGTCCATGCCGGGGCGCAGGCCCTGCAGATCCTCCGCCTGGTTCACGGCCTTCTTCGCGAGGGCGAGCCCGAGTCGGGGCATGCGGCCGATGCGCTCGGCGAGCTCGAGCGTGCGCTGCTCCAGCTCGGACGACGGGACGACGTGGTTGACCATGCCGAGTTCGTGCGCGCGGGCGGCGGGCATCCGGTCGCCGGTGTACAGCATCTCCTTGGCCGCGCGGGGGTTGGTCACCCAGGGGTGTGCGAAGTACTCGACGCCGGGGATGCCCATCGCGACGACCGGGTCCTGGAAGAACGCGTCGTCGGAGGCGACGATGAAGTCGCACGACCAGGCGAGCATGAGCCCACCGGCGATGCAGGCACCCTGCACCATCGCGATCACGGGCTTGGGGATCTCGCGCCAGCGGCGGCACATCCCCAGGTAGACCTCGGACTCGCGGGCGAAGCGGGAGTCGACGCCCTGGGCTCCGACGTGGTCCCACCAGATGACGGCCCTGCGCTCGAAGCTCTGGTCGATGTCGCGCTCGGGGGTGCCGATGTCGTGCCCGGCGCAGAAGTGCTTCCCGTTCCCGCCGAGCACGATGACCTTCACGGCGTCGTCGTCCACGGCGCGGGTGAACGCGGCGTCGAGGGCGTAGGTGACCTTCGAGTTCTGGGCGTTGCGATACTGGGGGCGGTTCAGCCGGATGATCGCGGTCGCGCCGCGCACCTCGTAGGTGACCACGGCGTCCGAGTCGTCGGTCATGGCGGGTTCCTCTCTGAACTCCCGGGAGCGAAACCAAACAATCGCTTGGTTTAGTTTGATACTATACGGGAACGGTCCGCCGAAGACCACGACTCGATGAGGAGCACAGATGGACGCGACGCAGCACGACGCGGACGAGCGATTCCGCGCCGAGATCCGCGGCTGGCTGGAAGAGAACCTCACCGGTCGCTTCGCCGCGCTGCGCGGCCGCGGCGGCTCCGGTCGCGAGCACGAGGACTTCGAGGCGCGCCTGGAGTGGAACCGGCACCTGGCCGCTGCGGGGTGGACGTGCGTGGGCTGGCCGGTCGAGCACGGCGGCCGCGGACTCAGCATCGCGCAGCAGGTCATCTTCCACGAGGAGTACGCCCGCGCCGACGCCCCCGCCCGCGTGAACCATCTGGGGGAGGAGCTGCTCGGCCCCACCCTCATCGCGCATGGCACGCCCGCGCAGCAGGCCCGCTTCCTGCCGCGCATCGTCGCGGTCGAGGAGCTGTGGTGCCAGGGCTACTCGGAGCCGGGCGCCGGATCCGACCTCGCCGCGGTGGCGACCAAGGCTCAGCGCACGGGCGACGAGTGGTCCGTCACGGGGCAGAAGGTGTGGACGTCCCTCGCGCAGCACGCCGACTGGTGCTTCGTGATCGCCCGCACCGAACCGGGATCGAGCCGCCACCAGGGTCTGTCGTATCTGCTCGTGCCGATGGACCAGCCCGGCGTCGAGGTGCGCCCGATCCTGCAGCTCACCGCGACCAGCGAGTTCAACGAGGTGTTCTTCGACGACGCCCGCACCGATGCCGACCTCGTCGTAGGCGGCGAGGGGAACGGCTTCCGCGTCGCGATGGCGACCCTCGGCTTCGAGCGCGGCGTCTCCACCCTCGCGCAGCAGATCGCGTTCCGTCGCGAGCTCGACGCCGTGATCGAGACGGCGCAGCGCACCGGCGCGATCGACGATGCCGTGATCCGCGACCGGCTCGTGCGCGCCCGCATGGACCTGGAGGTGATCCGCCAGCACGCCCTCCGCACGCTCGGCGGTGCCCAGGGCGACGGCGCCTCCGTCGCGAAGCTGCTGTGGTCGAACTGGCACCGCGCGCTCGGCGAGCTCGCGATGGAGGTCGCCGGACCCGAGGCCCTGCGGGTCGGCGCGGACTACGCGCTGGACGACCTGCAGACGCTGTTCCTGTTCAGCCGCGCCGACACGATCTACGGCGGTTCCGACGAGATCCAGCGCACCGTCATCGCCGAGCGCGTGCTCGGCCTACCCCGAGAGGCCCGCCCATGAGCTCTTCCGCCCCCGCCTACGTCCCCGGTCACGGCCTGCTCGACGGGAAGCGCGTCGTCATCACGGCCGCCGCCGGAGCCGGCATCGGTCAGGCCGCCGCGGTCCGCTGCCTGGAAGAGGGCGCGGCGCTCGTGGTGCTCGGCGACACGCACGCCGGCCGCCTCGCCGAGACGCAGAGCGAGCTGGGTGACCGTTTCGGCGCCGACCGCGTGCGCACCGCCGTGTGCGACGTGACCGTCGAGGACCAGGTCGCCGCCCTCCTCGACCTCGCGGAGGACGGCGGCGCGATCGACGTGATGATCAACAACGCCGGGCTCGGCGGGTCGGTGTCGATCCTCGACATGACCGACGAGCAGTGGGACAGGGTGATCGACGTGACCCTCACCGGCACGTTCCGGTGCCTGCGCGCGGTCGGCCGCCGCATGGTCGCGGCGGGCACGGCCGGCGTCATCGTCAACAACGCGTCCGTGATCGGCTGGCGCGCGCAGGTGGAGCAGGCCCACTACGCCGCCGCGAAGGCCGGCGTGATGGCGCTCACCCGCAGCGCGGCGATGGATTTCGCGCCGCACGGCATCCGCGTGAACGCCGTGTCACCGAGCCTCGCGATGCACCCGTTCCTGGAGAAGGTCACCTCGCCCGAGCTGCTGGAGCAGCTGAAAGCGCGCGAGGCGTTCGGCCGGGCCGCGGAACCCTGGGAGGTCGCCAACGTCATGGTGTTCCTCGCCAGCGCATACTCCTCTTATATGACCGGCGAGGTCGTCGCCGTCAGCAGTCAGCACGCGTGAACCCGGAGAGAAGGAACACCATGGCAGAGGCATACATCGTCGACGCGGTCCGCTCGCCCGTCGGGAAGCGGGGCGGCTCGCTGTCCGGCATCCACCCGGCCGACCTCGGCGCGCACAGCCTGAAGGCGCTCGTGGAGCGGACGGGCATCGACCCTGGCGCGCTCGACGACGTGATCATCGGCGCGACCGACACGATCGGAGGACAGGCGGGCAACGTGGGCCGCTCCGCCGTGCTCGTCGCTGGCTTCCCCGAGCACGTGCCCGGCGTCACGATCGACCGGCAGTGCGGTTCGAGCCAGCAGGCCGTGCACTTCGCCGCGCAGGCCGTGATGAGCGGGACCAGCGACCTGGTGATCGCCGGCGGTCTGCAGAACATGTCGCAGCTGCCGATCTCCTCGGCCATGGTGGCCGGAGAGGCATACGGCTTCACCACGCCGTTCGCCGAGTCGCCGGGCTGGCAGGAGCGCTACCCCGGGCAGGAGATCTCGCAGTTCGTCGGCGCGGAGATGATCGCCGAGAAGTGGGACATCACGCGCGAGGAGATGGAGCGGTTCGCGCTGGAGAGCCATCAGCGGGCGGCCAGAGCGCAGGACGAGGGTCGGTTCGACGGCGAGATCGCCCCGCTGAACGGGCTCGACCGCGACGAGGGCGTGCGCCGCGACACCTCGCTCGAGCGCATGGCGGGCCTGCAGACGCTCACCCCCGGCGGACGGCTCACGGCTGCCGTGGCCTCGCAGATCAGCGACGCCTCTAGCGCGGTGCTCGTCGCGAGCGCGCAGGCGGTGAAGGACCACGGGCTCACGCCCCGCGCGCGCATCCACCACCTGTCGGTGCGCGGCGACAGCCCGGTGTTCATGCTCACCGCGCCGATCCCCGCCACGCGGTACGCGATGGAGCGCACGGGCATGAGCCTCGACGACATCGACCTGTTCGAGGTGAACGAGGCCTTCGCGTCGGTCGTTCTCGCCTGGATGCGCGAGACCGGGGTGCCGCACGAGAAGGTGAACGTGAACGGGGGCGGCATCGCCCTCGGTCACCCGATCGGCGCGACGGGCACCCGTCTCATGACGACGCTGCTGAACGAGCTCGAACGCACCGGCGGTCGCTACGGTCTGCAGACCATGTGCGAGGGCGGCGGTCTCGCCAACGTCACCATCATCGAGCGCCTCTGAGGCTGCGCATCCGGGCCTGACGACGGACGACCCGCGGATGGCGTGCGTCCGGGCCCCGGGGGGCGCGGCTCCCCGGGGCTCAGGCGAGGACGCAGGAGGCGGCGGCGCGGAGGTGGGCCACGGCGTCGCGCACCACGCGATCGACGAGCTCCTCGCAGCTGGGGAGGTCGTCGATCAGCCCCACCACCTGGCCGGCGGCGAGCATGCCCGCGGAGGTGTCGCCGTCGACGAGCCCGGCCTTCAGCAGCATCGGAGTGTTCGCGGCGAGGGTCATCTGCGTCCAGGAGCGCCCGGTCGCCTTCTTCATCGACACCGCATCCCGCACCAGCTGCGGCCAGCTCAGGCCGCTCAGCTTCTTGAACTCCCACGACCGGCGCAGCGTCGGCAGCAGGCGGGACACCCCGCTTCCGCCCTCCAGTCCCTCCACGAACTCGGTGCGCAGCAGGCGGTGGGGCATGCCGTCGGCCTTCGTGGTGACGACCGTGCCGTCCAGCCCGAAGTCGAGGTATCGCCGCTTCACGGCCTCGGGCACCGAACTGTCGCTCGTGAGCAGGAACCGCGTGCCCATCCCGACCCCCGCGGCGCCGTACGCGAGCGCGGCGGCGAGACCCCGTCCGTCGTGGAAGCCGCCGGCCGCGATCACGGGGATGTCGACGGCCGCGACCACCGAGGGCAGCAGGATCGAGGTGGGCACGGCACCGGTGTGACCGCCGCCCTCACCGCCCTGCACCATCACGGCGTCCGCACCCCACGCCGCGACCTTCTCGGCGTGCCGCACGGCCCCGATCGAGGGGATCACGACCACGCCGTGGTCCTTGAGTCGCTCGATCAGCTCGCGTCGTGGGGCGAGAGCGAAGCTGGCGACCTTCACGCCGTGCCGGATGAGCAGTTCGACGCGCTCGGTGGCATCCCCGGCGTCGGCGCGCAGGTTCACGCCGAAGGGCCGGTCGGTGCGCTCGGTCACCTCGATGATCTGCCGTTCGAGCTCGTCGATGGTCATGGTGGCGGAGGCGAGGATGCCCAGCGCTCCGGCCTGCGCGGTGGCGGTGACCAGGCGGGCGCCGGCGACCCAGCCCATGCCGGTCTGCACGATCGGATGGTCGACGCCGGTCAGGCGCGTGAGCGGCGTGGAGAGCTGCGGGGGCGTGGTCATGATGCGATCACCTCTCGGTCGCGGAGTCCGCGGGGGTCGAGACGCTCGCGCACCAGGCGCAGCTCCTCGGCGGTGGGCTGCCGGGTCTCGGGGACGACGGCGGGGATGTGCAGCGGGAAGCCGGTGGCCGCGACCACCCGGTCGAGGGTCACGCCGGGGTGCAGGCTGACGAGGGCGACCGTGGCGCCGGGGCCGGTCAGGTCGAGCACCGCGAGGTCGGTGACGATGCGGCGCACGTCGTGGAAGCGGTGGGCCCCGGCCGTGCGCGCCCTGGCCGGCCCGACGCCCGTGACCACGTCCACCCGGTCCACGAACACGCGCGGGCTGTGGCGGGCGACCCAGTAGCTGGTCGCGTGGTTGACGGTGTTCGTGGCGGCGGCCCTGGCGCCGAGCAGCTGCCGGGTGGGACGGTCGCGGTCGCCGATCGCGGACAGGTTCTGGTCGCCGTGGCGGTCGAGCTGTGCGGCCCCCATGATCACGTGGCGGCGACCGCGGGCGATCAGCTCGAACAGCTGCGCGTAGGGGAGCGGCGCCTCCGGCTCGCGGAACGGCTCGTCGACGGCGGGGGTGTCGGCGTACAGGGTGGCTTCGCCGTCGCTGAGCAGCAGGCCGGGCGCGTGCGTGAGCCGCGCGAGCCGCACCCCGACGGTGGGCACGATGCCGACGGGGCTCGCGAGGATCGTGCCCGCGCCGCGGAAGAGGTCGCTGCACGCGGCGATCGCGACCTCGGCGCGCGTGGCCGTCATGGTGTCGCCGCCTCACTCGTCCGCGGGGCGAGCTCGCCCGCCCGGAACCGGGTCAGATACGCCTCACGGTCCGCGGGCGAGGCGGCCGCGGCGGCGTAGGCGCGCTGCCCCTCCTCGTCGCGGTCGTGATGGGGCGGATGCGCCGTGAACCCGGCTCCGCCCGGGGCATGCACGATCCGGTCGGTGAGCGTGCGGTCGAGGAAGCGCGCCGTGGGGCCGAGCCCCGTCCACAGCGCGGCGGTGTCCACCACCTCCTCCACGCTCACCACGGTGTGCGCCGCCGCGCCCGCGAACAGGTCGTCGAAGAACAGGTCCGGCCCGAGGCACACGGCGGTGCCGGCGGCGTCGGCCCGGTCGAGGTGGAGCAGGGCGAGGTCGAGGGGCACGGCGGGCATCGCCACCAGCACCTCGGCGTCGGCGTAGGGCGATGTGATCGTGCGGATCTGGGGGTTGCGGCTGACGGCGTCCGAGCCCGCCCCCGCCCGGGTGGCCTCGAAGGGCAGGCGCCGGGCGGCGGCGCGGAGTCCGGCGACCAGCATCGCCTCGTCGTACTCCACGCTGCACACCGCGCCGGACTGCCGGGCGTCCGCGAAGTAAGGGTCGATCGCGATGCTGTCGAGCGAGACGAACCCGTGCACGATCTCGGACGCCTGGCCGGTGGCGCAGAGCAGGCCCACGTCCGGTCCGCCGAAGCTGACGATGCGCAGGTCGCGCGCCCCGGAGAGCACGATCTGCCGCACGAGGGCCATCGGCTTACGCCGTGAACCCCAGCCGCCGACGCCGATCGTCATGCCGTCGCGGATCAGCGGCGCGAGATCGGCGGCGGATCCGGCGGTGGTCATGTCGTCAGGTTCTCGCCGGTCGCGACGAACGCGTCGCGGTGCTGGTCGGCGACGCCGGCGAGGTTGAGCTCGAACGTGAAGCCCTGCTCGAACCGGTAGCTGCGGTTGACGTCGATCGGGTCGATGCCGTTCAGCGCCTCCTTGGCGGCGCGGATGACGCGCGGGTCCTTCGCGGCGATCTCCTCCGCGAGCGCGAGCGCGGTCGCGTCGAGGTCGGCGCGTGGCACCACCGCGTCGACGGATCCGAACTCCGCGAGACGCTGCGCCGTCACCGTGCGGCTCGTGAAGTACAGCGAGCGCAGCAGATGCTGCGGCACGAGGCGGGCCAGGTGGGTGGCGGCGCCGAGCGCGCCGCGGTCCACTTCGGGCACGCCGAAGGTCGCGTCGTCGGAGGCGACGATCACGTCGCTGTTGCCGACGAGGCCGATCCCGCCGCCCAGGCAGAAACCGTTGACGGCGGCGATGACCGGAACGGCGCACTCGTAGATGGCCTTGAACGCCTCGTAACAGCCGCGGTTGGCGCCGAGGATGCCGGAGAAGCCCTCGATGCGCTGCATCTCCTTGATGTCGACGCCCGCGTTGAACCCGCGGCCCTCGGCGCGGAGGATGACGACGCGGGTCTCGGCGTCGGCCGTGGCCTCGCGCATCGCGGCGGCCACGTCGAACCACCCGGCGACGGGGAGTGCGTTCACCGGCGGGTAGTCCATCGTGACGGTGCGGACGCCGCGAGGGTGCAGGGTGGAAGTGATCGTCATCGGACACCTAACCTAACGTTTGCTCAAGCACCCTAGCAGTTGCTTGGTTATCGACGGAACCCTCACCGTGCATTTGCCCTAGCAATTGCTTGGTTGGTATGCTCGGGCGCATCCCACCCGCGTCCGCCGACGCCGCTCGAAGGAGAGTCGACCATGGCACGAATACTCGAAGGCCGCGTGGCCATCGTCACCGGTGCCGGTCGCGGCCTCGGCCGAGAGCACGCGCTGGAGCTCGCGCGCCAGGGGGCGAAGGTGGTCGTGAATGACCTCGGCACGACCCTCGACGGTGACGGCGTCTCGGTCGGTCCGGCGCAGGAGGTCGTCGAGCTCATCGAGGCCGCCGGGGGAGAGGCGATCGCGAACGGCGCCGACATCGCCGACTTCGCGCAGGCCGGGGCCCTCGTCGAGCAGGCGCTCACGGCGTTCGGACGACTGGACATCCTCGTGAACAACGCCGGGTTCGTGCGCGACCGCATGCTGGTCAACGCCGGCGAGGACGAGTGGGACGCGGTGATCCGCGTGCACCTCAAGGGGCACTTCGCGCCGCTGCGCCACGCGAGCGCGCACTGGCGTGCCGAGGCCAAGGCCGGGCGGCAGCCGGTCGCCCGCGTCGTGAACACCTCGTCCGGCGCCGGGCTCCAGGGCAGCATCGGGCAGGCGGCCTACTCCGCCGCGAAGGGCGGCATCGCCTCCCTCACCCTCGTGGCCGCCGCCGAGCTGCAGCGGTACGGCGTGCACGTCAACGCGATCGCCCCATCCGCCCGCACGCGCATGACCGAGGGGCCCTTCGCCGACGCGATGGCCGCGCCCGCGCACGGCTTCGATCGCATGGACCCGGCGAACGTCTCGCCCGTGGTCGCCTGGCTCGCCAGCGCGGACTGCGACGTCACCGGCCGCGTGCTGGAGATCGAGGGCGGCCGCCTCTGCCTGGAGGAGGGATGGCGGCACGGGCCCCGGCGTGACCGGGATCGGCGGTGGGACGCGGCCGAGGTCGGCGAGGCGGTGCGGGCCCTGGTCGCCGAAGCTGCTGCCCCCGAGCCGGTGTACGGCGCATGAGCGCGGGCGACTGGGCCGGGCGCGACCTCGGCGAGCGGACAGTCGGCTACGACGAGCGCGACGCGATCATCTACGCGCTGTCTGTCGGGGCCGCCGCGACCGACCTCGATCTCGTGTTCGAGGACCGTCTGCGCGTGCTCCCGTCGTTCGGGCTGACGCTCGCGCAGTGGGCGCCCGACGTGCTCGCCGAGGCGGGGGCGTTCGACGACCGCGCCGTGCACGGCTCGCAGACGCTGGAGGTGCACCGGCCGCTGCCGCGCTCGGGCGAGCTGCGGCTGTCCGCCCGCGTTGGCGACGTGTGGGACAAGGGTTCCGCGGCCGTGTTCGACGTGATCGTGGAGTGCGCCGAGTTCACCGCGACCTGGTCACTGTTCGCACCCGGTGCGGGCGGGTTCGGCGGGGAGCGGGGCCCGGCGCGGGCTGCCACCGACGAGCGACCGGCGGGTGCGACGGCCGACGTGACGACGTTCCCGACGCAGGCCGCCCTGTACCGGCTGACCGGCGACCGCCACCACATCCACATCGATCCCGCGGCGTCCGCGCGGATCGGGCAGACCGTGCCGATCCTCCAGGGGCTGTGCACGCTCGCCGCCACCACCCTCGTCCTCGCTTCCGAGCAGGGCGCGCATCCGGCCGACCTCCGCTCGCTACGGGGCCGGTTCAGCGGTCCGGTGATCCCCGGCGATGTGCTCGAGGTCGAGTCGTGGCACGGCGGCGACTTCGAGTTGCGGCGCGACGGGACGCCCGTGATCTCCGACGGCCTGGCGGTGTTCGCATGAGCCGGGTGCTGGTGGTCGGCGCGACCGGGATGATCGGCAGTCACGTCGCCGCCGACCTCGCCGCGCGCGGTGACGCGGTGACCGTGATGGCGCGGCGCGAGCCGTCCGAGCGCGACCCCCGGGCCATCGCCGGGATGCCGCGCCTCCGGGGCGACTACACCGACGCCGGGTCCGCCGCGCTGCTCGACGGTTTCGACGCGGTCGTGTTCGCGGCGGGCAACGACATCCGCCATGTGCCCGCCGCGCAGGAGGACGACGCGTTCTGGGAGCGCACGCAGAGCGTCGGGGTGCCGCGCTTCGCCGCGCTCGCGAAGACCGCGGGCGTCGGCCGGTTCGTGCAGATCGGCAGCTACTACCACCAGCTGCACCCGGAGTGGGCGGAGCGGATCCCCTACGTGGCGGCGCGGCGCGACGCCGACGAGCGCACCCGCGCCCTGAGCGACGACGGTTTCGCGGCGATCACCCTGAACCCGCCGTCGATCGTCGGCGCCGATGAGCGCGGCCTGCGGCGGTTCGCCCGCATGATCGCGTGGACGCGCGGCGAGCTCGACGAACCCGCGCTGTTCGCCCCGCCCGGCGGCACCAACTACCTGTCGGTGCGCTCGCTCTCGCAGGCCGTGCAGGGCGCGCTCGATGCGGGCGAAGGCGGGCGCGCCTACCTGGTGGGCGACGCGAACCTCACGTATCGCGACTACTTCCAGCTGCTCGCCGACGCCGCCGGCAGCGCGCACACGATCGAGGAGCGCGACGAGGAGCATCCGTTCCAGCCCGACCGCTTCATCGTGCAGGGCCGCGGCGCGGTGATCGCGTACGAGCCGGACCCCGCGGAGACCGCCCTGCTCGGCTACGACCGGGGCGATGTCGAGCGCGCGCTGGCGGAGATCGTCACCGCGGCGGACGCGCAGCGCTGAGCCGCTCCCACAGTACGGCCGTCGCGGCGAGAGTGTCGGCGAGGGTGCCGTCCGTGCGCAGCACCTCGTCGGCGATCGCGATCCGATCGGCCTCGGCGCCCTGCGCGCGGAGCCGCCGCTCGGCCTCGGCCGCATCGTGCCCCCGCTCCTCCCGCAACCGGCGCAGGCGCATGGCCTCGGCGGCCTCGACCGTCACGACCCGGTCGTACGTCCAGAGCAGGGGGGCGGTGGTGCGGCTGAGCAGCGGGATCTCGTGCACCACGACACCCGGTTCGCGGCGGGCCTCGTCGATGCGCGCAGCCACCTCGGCCAGCAGAGCCGGGCGCAGCAGGGCGTTGTAGCGGGAGAGGAGGGCGGGATCGTCGAACACGCGTGCCGCGACCGCCGCCCGGTCGAGAGACCCGTCCGCCGTGCGGACCTCGGCCCCGAGCAGCGCGGTGATCCGGTCGAGCAGCGCCGCGCCGTCCGTGGTGCCGGGATCGACGATGGCACGGGCGGCCGCGTCACCGTCTACGATGCGGGCACCGTGCGCGGCCAGGGCGCGCGCGACCGTGCTCTTCCCCGCGGCGATCCCGCCCGTGAGTCCGACCAGGATCGCCGCCGTCACGAGGGTTCTCCCGGTCGCGACGCGTCAGGGACGGACGAAGCGGACCTCGGTGAGCGTCTCGCCGAGGAAGGGCTCGGTGTGCGAGGCGCCGTCGAGGTGGAAGCCGTTGCGCGTGTAGAAGCGGTGCGCGCGGGGGTTGTCCTCCGCGACCCACAGGTAGAGCGGCTCGTCCTTCTCGACCGCGGCGTCGAACAGCTTCTGGCCGATGCCGGTGGAGTGGTACGCGTCGAGCAGGTAGATGAAGTAGAGCTCCCGGAAGGCGGGGGCGTCCTTGTCGCGGGCGGGGCCGGAGCCGACGAAGCCGACGATCTCGCCGTCGACGAGGGCCGCGTTCATCTTGAAGTCGGGGCCCTGGGCGGCCCAGTGCGTCCACAGCTCGGCCATGCGGCGGGGCGAGACCTTCTCCAGCGCGGCCTTGCTGATCAGGTGATCGTAGGTCTCGTGCCAGCACTGCGCGTGCACGCGACCGAGGGCTTCGGCATCCACATCACGGACCGGACGGACGATGACTTCGGGCTGGGCTTCGGCGCTCATGCGGTGACTCTACGCGCGGCCCGTGAAAACTCGAAATCGGCGCGGAGCGGGGTGACGCGCGGGTGAACGGCCTGGAGGAACCGCACAACGATATTCACGGCTCGTGCGCCGCTGGCTACGATCGTCCCTCGTGAACGTGATCTGGCGGACCCTCCTCGTGATCCTCGGCGCGCGGCGTCGCGTGCGGCAGGGGAAGACCCTCGACCCGACCGCGGTGAGCAGCGTCACCGTCACGACCCTCCCCACCGACCTCGACATCCTCCGGCACATGAACAACGGCCGCTATCTGTCGCTGTTCGACCTCGGCCGCTGGGATCACCTGATCCGCACCGGGCTGTTCGACGTGATGAAGCAGCGCGGCTGGTACGCGGTCGTCTCGAGCGAGACCATCACGTTCCGCAAGTCGCTGCAGCTGTGGCAGCGCTTCGAGGTGCAGTCGCGGTTCATCGGCCACGACGACAGGGCGCTGTTCCTGGAGCACCGGGCCGTGGTCGACGGCGAGGTGTACGCCAGGGCCATCGTGCGGGCGCGCGTGCTGCGGCGCACGGGCGGCACCGTGAGCAACGAGGAGCTGTTCGCCGCGGTCGGCAAGCCGGAGGGCGTGCCGGAGATCGACGCCTGGGTGCACGACTGGGCGGCGGCGTCCGCCCTCCCGCCCGTGCGCACGCCCGCCCCCAGCGTCTGGAACTGATCAGGCGCGCGGCGGGCGCACTGCCGATATATTGACGCTGTGCTGGCCATCCTGACGACCGCCGGGCGCGTGCTGCTGCGGCACTGGCCCGCGCTCATGGCGTGGTACCTGGCCGGGGTCCTCGTGCACTACGTGATCACCGAGATCGCCGGTTTCGTGGGTGCCACCTCGGCCACGCTGGGCTTCTTGGTGCTGCCCATCGCGATCCTCGCCCGGCTCGTCAGCCTGGTGGCCATGTTCCTGGTGCTGCGCGACGGGCTGCGCAACCTGCAGGAGGTCGCCCCGCTCCCGGAGTCCGCCGCCGACCGGCGCCGGACGTTCCTCACCGCGCTGCTCGCCGGGATCCTCCCCTTCTTCGCCGTGTACTGGGCGCAGGGCCTGCTCGGCGAGGACGTGCGCACCTACTCGGCCCGTGCCCTCGAGGTGCGCTCCGGGATCATCTGGACGGCGAGCGTCAACGGCGAACCGGCCGTCGGCTCCGAGGACACGGTGCTCAACCTGCCCCTCAACGTCTGGACGATCGCGATCATCGTCGTCGCGTTCGCCGGGCGATGGGCGTGGTCGAAGTGGTCGCCGAAACTCGCCGCCTGGCTCTCGCCCGTGGCGGTGTACTTCGAGGTCGTCTGGGTGTTCTTCTCGGTCATGGTGCTCGGCGACGTGTTCGACGCGATCAAGGCCTGGGTCGACAGCCGAGCCGCGATGGCGGTCCTGGAAGACGTGCGCGAGGGACTGCTGGACGCGGTCGCGCCGCTGCGGTGGCTGTGGGACGGGGTCGGCTGGGTGCTGTCGGAGGCCGGTCCGGTGCTGCTGGCGCCGCTGGCGTGGCTCACGATCGCCGGCGTCGTGTTCGGGCAGGCGATCGTGGCCGAGAAGCTGCGCGTCGAGAGCCGGTTCCTGTCGCGGTTCCGTCAGCACGCCGAGGCCATCCCCAACCCGCTCGTGCGCCGGCTCAGAGACCTCGGCGACGAACTCGGCGCCCGGTTCCGCCCGATCGGTCGCGCGCTGCTGCTGATGTGGCGGGCCGGCCCGCTCCTGGTCGCGTCCTACGCCCTGCTGTACGTGGTGGTGAAGGCGCTCGAGTCGTACCTGGCCTTCGGTCTCACCCGCCTGATCGGTCCGCACGACTTCGTCTTCTGGGCGGTCGCGACGCCCCTCGTGTCCCTCGTCCCGATGCTGCTGATCGAGCCCGTGCGCATCGCCGTGATCAGCGGCGCGTACGACGCCACGCTCGGGCGACTGCGACGCAAGCAGCAGGAGCGCTCCGACACCACCACCGGTTCCGCGGCCGAGGCGGAGATGCGCGCCGTCGCCGATGCCGCGGGGCTGCTGCCCTCCTCGGTCGACGCGGTCGCCGCGGCCGTCGTCGCCGCCCCGCCGCGCGATGCCGTGGGGGGTCAGAGCTCGAACGCGAACCTGAGGAACGAGCCGCCCGCGTCGTAGGGTCGCACGTCCACCCAGAACGGGCCCTCCGCGTCGTCCGGCACCACGAACGGCACGACCAGCTCGTACTCCCCGGCCTCTGCGCTCAGGCACGTCTCCGGCTCGTCCGGGTCGGACAGCAGCCCGATCTCCAGACGCACGGGGCGCCACTCGCGGCCCGTCGCCCGCTCCACCAGCTTCGGGGTCTCGCAGCCGATGCCCGCGGTGCTCGCGTCGACCGGCACCGCCACGGCGATCAGCCGCGTGCCGTCGGGGACGTCGAGGCCGCTCACGTCGTCGATCTCGCCCCCGCGCACCGGGCCCCACTCGGCTCCGGCGAGGTCGGCCGAGGCGTCTTCGTCGACCGTGATCGCGGTGACCGCCCTGGCCCCGAACCCGAAGTACTGATACCACTCCTGCCAGCCGACGGCCGCAGCGGTGACCGGGGCGAGCACCGCGAGGGCGACGAGCGCGACGGCGTTGCGACGCCACCACGACGGCCGACGCGGCACCGGTGCGGGCTCGACCGTGGGCGCGGGCGGGAGCGGCGGAGGCGGGATCGTCATCGGCGGGCCCACCCGTTCTCGTCGAGGAGGATCGCGGACTCGACCGGGAGGTCGGCGAGGTCGAGCGGCAGGTCGACGACCCCGTCGAGCAGCACCTCGCCGATGCCGGCGCCCGCGACCCCGAGACGCAGGGTGGCGCGGTCGTCCGTGACGTCGTCTGGCAGCTCGAAGGCCAGGCTCCCCGCGCGGGGGACGCCGGTCACCAGCCGCTGCTGCGCGAACGTCGTCCCGCGATCGGTGGCGCTGAACGTGCGGTCGCCGATGGCGAGCTGCGCGAGCGAGAGGGTGCTGAGGTCCTGCGTCACGGCGGACGCGGCCTCCAGGTCGACCACCAGCCAGGTGCCGTCGGCCGACCAGCCGTCCGCGTCTTCGACCCGGTCGGCCAGGCGCACGTCGGTGATCGTCACGACGAGGTTGCGCACGGCGGCCTCCTCGCCGATCCGCGTGACCCGGGGGAACGCGGCCGTCGCGGCGTCGTCCGGAAGCGTGACCTTCGACACCACCCACGCGCCGGCGAGCAGCGCCGCGGTGAGCAGCCACACGAGGACGTGCTTCTTCACGGTGCCGTCCCCTCGCCGATCCGTGTCGTGAGGGTCGCGCCGACCCGCACGTCGGTCCAGTAGTCCCCGCGGATCACCCGCGAGCCGACCGCGTGCGTGGAGTCCGGCAGGGTGAGCGTGAGCTCCTCGCCCTCCCGGTAGTCGTCCGGCCCCACGAGCCAGGCGAGCAGCAGTCGTGCGGGGACGTCGGGCTGCAGCGTCGGGGCCCCGCGTCCGTCGTCGGCCCGCGACACCTGCCCCTTCTCGTCGAGGCCCTCGATGCGGATGCCGTCGACCACCGCCGACTCGGGGGCGCCCGAGGTCGAGCCGCGCGGGGCGTGGAAGGTGTTCACCGCGTCGACCGTGACCACCAGCACGCGCTCGCCCTTCTCCTCGTCGGGGAACACCCACGTCTGCCCGCGGTCGTCGCGCAGCTCCACCGCCACGACCGTCAGCTCCAGGTCGGACCCCGCGTACGTCTCACCCACCGCGACCTCGGGGATCGGGTCGACCGCGGCCGCCTCCAGCCCGCCGAACACCGCGGTGCCGGCGAGGAGCAGCGCCCCCGCGCCGGTGAGCAGCCACGGGGTCGGGATCAGGTCGATGCTGCGCCGCGCCCACCCCAGCACCCTGGCCCGGGCGGCGGACGCGTCGCTGCGGCCCTGCGGCGCCGTCCCCTCCGGCGGTGTCGTGGTCACGGCAACAGCATAGGGGCGAGGTCGTGCGGCCCGGGCTCCCGCCGAAACAGGGGCCCGGTCATAGGCTGAGGATCATGGCCGAGCTCCCGCCGGATGCCGCGTCGTCCGCCCCCCTCTCCGACCGTGCGATCGACCTGGCGCGCCGCTGGGTGATCGAGGCCGCGGCGGCCGACGTCGACCCCGCGGCCGCACGCCTGGCCGGGGTGCTGCGCGACGCGAACGGCCTGCCCTTCACGCTCGGCTTCGTCGACGGGGTGATGCGCCCGGAGAGCCTGACCGCGGCCGCCGCCCGCCTGCACCGCATCGCGCCGATCGTGCCCGAGTTCCTGCCCTGGTACCTGCGCTCGGCCGTGCGTCTGGGCGGGGGTGTCGCGCCCGTGCTGCCGACCCCGGTCGTGCCGATCGCGCGGCGGGCGCTGCGCGACATGGTCGGGCACCTCGTGGTCGACGCGCGTCCCGCCAAGCTCGGCCCCGCGATCGAGCGGCTGCGTGCCTCGGGTTCGCGGCTCAACCTCAATCTGCTGGGCGAGGCGGTGCTGGGCGAGGCCGAGGCGCAGCGCCGGCTCGACGGCATCCACGAGCTCATCCGCCGCGCCGACGTGGACTACGTGTCGGTCAAGGTGTCGGCCATCATGAGCCGCATCTCGATGTGGGGGTTCGACGCCGTCGTCGACCGCGTGGTGCAGCGTCTGCTGCCGCTGTACCTGACCGCGGCGGACGACGGCACCTTCATCAACCTCGACATGGAGGAGTACCGCGACCTCGACCTCACGATCGCGGTGTTCACGCGGCTGCTGGAGGATCCGCGGCTGGCGCGGCTGGAGGCCGGCATCGTGCTGCAGGCCTACCTGCCCGACGCGCTGCCCGCGCTGCAGGAGCTGACTGCGTGGGCGCAGGACCGCGTGGCCCACGGGGGTGCCCGCATCAAGGTGCGGCTCGTGAAGGGCGCGAACCTCGCCATGGAGCACGTCGAGGCGCGGCTGCACGGCTGGACCCCCGCGACCTACGACACCAAGCTCGACACCGACGCGAACTACCTCCGCTGCCTGGACTGGGCGCTCACGCCCGCGCACACCTCCGCCGTGAAGCTGGGGATCGCCGGGCACAACCTGTTCGGCATCGCCTACGCCTGGCTGCTCGCGGGCGAGCGCGGCGTGCGCGACGCGATCGAGTTCGAGATGCTGCTCGGGATGGCGCAGGGCCAGGTGCGGGCCGTGTCGCGCGAGGTCGGGGCGGTGCTCCTGTACGTGCCCGTGGTCGCCCCGGCCGAGTTCGACGTGGCCATCAGCTACCTGGTGCGGCGGCTGGAGGAGAACGCGTCGTCCGACAACTTCCTGTCCGCGGCCTTCCGGCTGCACGAGGACGAGGGGCTGTTCGCCCGGGAGCGCGACCGGTTCCTCGACGCCCTCGACCGTTCCACGGACGCGACCCTGCTCCGCGGACCGCGCCGCACGCAGGACCGGCTCGCACCCGTGCACGAGTCGGTCCGCCCGACCGCCGCGGCCCCGATCCCCGAGGCCGACCTGACGCAGGCGGTGCTGGGCATCGCCCGCGGCACCGACGGCGCGGACACCGGGGCCTTCCTGGAGACGGCGGTGTACGCGGCCCGCGAGCGCGGGGAGGACACGGGCGGCGCTCCGGGCTTCGCCAACGCGCAGGACACCGACCTCGCGCTGCCCGCCAACCGGGAGTGGGCCGACGGGATCCGTGGTCGCCTGGCCGACTCGACCGTGGGGGAGGCCGTGCTCGCCGCCGCCAGGGTCGACGACGCCGACGAGCTCGCTCGCCTCGTGCAGGGCGTGCGATCCGCTGCCGCGTCGTGGGGCTCGCGTCCGGCGGCGGAGCGCGCGGAGGTGCTGCTACGGGCCGCCGCCGCGCTCGACGGTCGGCGCGGGGAGCTGATCGAGGTGGCCGCGGCGGAGACCGGAAAGGTGTTCGCCGAGGCCGACGTGGAGGTCAGCGAGGCCGTCGACTTCGCCCGCTACTACGCCTCCACGTGCCGCGAGCTCGACGCGATCTCCGGTGCGGTGTTCGTGCCGGCGCGCGTGACCGTGGTCGCGCCGCCCTGGAACTTCCCGCTGGCGATTCCGGCCGGAGGAGTGCTCGCCGCGCTCGCCGCCGGCTCGGGGGTCGTGCTCAAGCCCGCCCCGCAGGCGCGACGCTGCGCCGCCGCGCTCGCCGAGGCCCTGTGGGAGGGCGGCGTGCCGCGCGAGGTGCTCGCCCTGGTCGACATCGAGGAGGGCGAGCTCGGACGGGCGCTGATCACCGACGAGGCCGTGGACCGCGTGATCCTCACCGGCTCGTGGGAGACGGCGGCGTTGTTCCGCTCGTGGCGCCCCGACCTGCCGCTGCTCGCCGAGACCAGCGGCAAGAACGCCATGATCATCACGCCGTCCGCCGACCTCGACCTGGCCGTCGCCGACCTGGTCAAGAGCGCCTTCGGGCACGCGGGGCAGAAGTGCTCCGCCGCCTCCCTCGCGATCCTCGTCGGCCCGGTCGGCCGTTCGCAGCGCTTCGCCCGGCAGCTCGCCGACGCGGTCCGCTCCCTGCGCGTGGGCTGGCCGGCGGATCCGTCGGCCGAGGTGGGCCCCGTGATCGAGCAGCCGCAGGGCAAGCTCGCCTGGGCGCTCACCGAGCTGGAGGGCGACGAGCGGTGGCTGATCGAGCCCGCCCCCGTGGACGGCGACGAGAGCGGACGACTGTGGCGGCCCGGCGTGCGCGTGGGCGTGCAGCCGGGGTCGCGCTTCCACCTCGAGGAGTTCTTCGGCCCGGTGCTCGGCATCATGCACGCGCCCACGCTCGCGCGCGCCATCGAGCTGCAGAACGCGGTCGCGTACGGGCTCACAGCCGGGCTCCACACGCAGGACCCCGACGACCTGTCGCTCTGGCTCGACCGGGTGCAGGCGGGCAACCTCTACGTCAACCGCGGCACCACGGGGGCGATCGTGCAGCGGCAGCCCTTCGGCGGCTGGAAGCGGTCGTCGGTCGGCCCCGGTGCGAAGCCGGGCGGCCCGAACCACCTGATCGGCCTCGGCACGTGGCGCTCGCAGCCCGGGGGCGCGGCATCGAGCACCCTGCACCTGCGGGGACTCGACTCGCGCATCACGGCGCTCATCGAGTCGGCGCAGCCGTCGCTGGCGTACGAGGCCTTCGAGTGGCTGCGGCGCGCGGCCCTGTCGGATGCCCTGGCCTGGGACCGCGAGTTCGGGCGGGTGCGCGACGTGTCGCGGCTGGAGGTGGAGCGCAACCTGTTCCGCTACCGTCCGGGGCACGTGGAGATCAGGGCGACCGAGGACGCACGGCTGCAGGACGTGCTGCGGGTCGTGATCGCGGGGGTCCGCGCGGGGGCGGGCTTCGTGCTCTCCACCCCGGTGGGGCTGCCGGCCGGGGTGCGGCACGCGCTGGGCGACCTCGACGCGGTGGTCTTCCTGGAGTCGGACGAGGAGTGGATGCAGCGCCTGCTGTCCGCGGAGGAGGAGCCGGCGGAGGGCGCGAGCGCGGGCGCGCGGTACGACCGGGTGCGTCTGGTGGGCGGCCGGGAGGCGGTCGCGACCCTGCGGGCGTCGCTGGCGGCGGCGACCGCGGGCGACCCCGACCTGGCGGTGTACGACGCGGAGGTGACCGCGGCCGCCCGCATCGAGCTGCTCCCGTTCGTGCACGAGCAGTCGATCTCCATCACGGCGCACCGCTACGGCAACCTCGACCCCTGGAGCGCTCCCGTCATCTGACCCCGGGCGTGTAAAAGATTCTTGACACGGTGATCCGCCGCGCGTAGCCTCATGTCAAGAATCCTTTACATTCGGAGGGCGTCATGGTCTACGAGGAACGCAATGTCTGGGCGGGGCTCATCATCAGCCCGATCGTGCTCGTCGCCTACGTGGTGCTCGTGCTGCAGCAGGCGGCGGGCGGGCCGCTCACCGCGGTCGACTGGTTCCCGCTCATGCTCTGGAGCATCGGCGGCGGCATCGTCGGCACCATCCTGCTCAGCGTCGCGTTGGGCATCCTCGCCGGGATGCGCGACCCCGACGGCGTCGGCCGCTCCGACATCCGCGACCGCGACATCGGCCGCATGGGCGCCCGCGTGGAGCAGGCGTTCGTGGCGATCGCCGGACTCGGCGTGATCGTGCTGTGCGGGATCGGAACCGACGTCTTCTGGATCGCGAACACGATGTTCCTCGGGTTCTTCGTGGCCGCGGTGGTCGGCGGCATCGCCCGGGTGATCGCCTACCGGCGGGGGCTCGTGTGATGGTCAAGCCCACCCTCGTCTCCAACAGCATCCGCGCCCACCGCGAGCGGGCAGGGCTCACCCAGGCCGAGCTCGCCAAGACCGTCGGCGTGACGCGCCAGACGCTCATCGCGATCGAGCAGCAGAAATACTCGCCCACGCTCGAGCTCGCGTTCCAGATCGCCCGCGCCTTCGGCGTCGGGCTCGACGAGCTGTTCTCCTATCCGAGCGCCCCCGGAGGTGCCGCATGACCGCCCGCATGGCTGCCTGGCGTCGCGAGACCTACGGCCCCGCCGACGGAGTCGCGCTCGAACGCCTCCCCCTGCCGCAGCCGCACCACGGCGAGGTGCTGCTCCGTGTGCGGGCCACCGCGCTCAATGCGGGCGACGTGCGGCTGCTGCTCGGCGATCCGCTGCTCGTGCGACCGGCGTTCGGGCTCACCCGGCCGAAGCATCCCGTGCGCGGCATGGAGGTCGTCGGCACGGTCGTGGGCGTCGGGCCCGACGTGGTGGGCGCCGAGCTCGACGAGCACGTGGTCGGGGAGCTCGTGGGCGGCGGAGGTCTCGCGGAGTACGTGCGGGTGCCGGCCGCCCGGCTCGTGCCGCTGCCGCCGGGCGTGGAGCCCGA
>NZ_SSDM01000420.1:0-3859 GCF_004794375.1 Microbacterium sp. K35
CGACCCCGCGGCGGCAGCGCGGGCGGCCACCGCGGGGTCGATCGCGGCGGCGTACCGCCCGTGCAGGATGATGCCGGTGCGCACACCCGCCGGGTAGACCGCGCCGACCGAGACGGTCGTGCCCTCGAGCTCGTGGCGCAGCGCCTCGGAGAAGCCGCGGACGGCGAACTTGCTCAGCGCGTACGGGATGCGGCCGGCGGGAGCGGCCAGGGCGTACACGCTCGCCAGGTGCGTGATGTGGGCGGCCGGCGCGGCACGGAGCGACGGCAGCAGGGCCTTGGTGATCGACACCGTGCCCCAGAGGTTCACGTCGGTCAGCCAGCGCATCTCCTCCATGGTCAGCTGGTCGAGGTCGCCGAGCATGGACGAGCCGGCGCACGTGATCAGGGCGGTGATCCGCGGATGCACGGCGGCGATCTGCGCGGCGGTCGCGAAGACCGCGTCGTCGTCGCGGAGGTCGACCACGTGCGTCGTCACGGTGGTGCCGGCCAGCTCGGTCGCGAGGGCGTCGAGCGCGGCACGGTCGTGGTCGAGGAGGGCCAGGTGCACGCCGCGGGGAGCGAGCAGCCTCGCGATCTCGGCCCCCATGCCGTTCGCGGCGCCTGTGATGACGGTGGTGCTGCCGACCAGGTCGAGATGCTTCATCGCCGCCTCCCTGCGCGTGCGATCCGGGCGGTCGCCGACCGATGTCGGACGCCTGCGAGATGCTGGATGCCGAACCATTCTGGCCGAGACCGGGCCGCATCGATACCGGTACGCTCGTGGAGAGGAGGTGCCGGTGGGACGGACTGCGGATGCCATCGCCGAAGGCGTCGCGATCGCGACGGCCGCCGCGCGCCTCGCCGTGAAGAACCACATCCTCATCGGCACCATCGCAGAGGGCGGCGTGTTCGATCTCGACCGCTACGTCGACGACGCGCGCGAGGCCCTGCGCGCGATGGCCGAGGAGTCGGAGGAGGCGGCGGCCACCGTCACGGCGCTGCGCAAGCGGGCCAGGGGGCGGCACTCCGATCCGGTCGGCACGCACGACTACCGCGACCGCGATGTGCGCAACCTCCGTCGCCGCGCGAAGCAGTCGACCGGGGTGGCCCAGCGGCTGCGGGAGATGATGGACGACCGGCAGCAGCTCGAGGCGATCGTCGAGGAGGCGAGGGCCGCGGCATGGGCCGACGTCCGCCACAACCTCGACCGGCGGCTGCGCGTGGAGGGCATGCGACCGGAACAGGACCCCGACTACGCGCGGATGCGCGAGGCCCGGATGCAGGCGTTGCGCCTGGTGGACCTGCAGGCGCTGTCGTCGGCGCAGCGGGCGAAGGAGAAGCGCCGCAAGAAGCAGGAGAAGGCGGCAGCGAAGGGCGACTGACCCCTCGTTTCGCTTTCGTCTCGCGACTGTTGTAGGCTGTTCTACGGCCCGCTGAGCGGGCTGGGCGCCCGTAGCTCAATGGATAGAGCATCTGACTACGGATCAGAAGGTTAGGGGTTCGAGTCCCTTCGGGCGCACACTGTGTTGAGACAGTGACGATACGGCCTCCGCTTCGGCGGGGGCCGTTTCTGCATCCCGGACGGATGTCTCAGTCCGTGTCGAGCAGGCTCGTGATCGCGGGGTCGCGGCGGGCGACGTCGGACGCCGTGGTCAGGATGACCTGCCGCATGGCGGCGACCGCGACGGCGGGGCTGACGTCGGACCGGTGGGCCAGGCTGACGGTGCGGGTCATGGCGGGGTGGGCGAGCCGCACGGACCGCAGCGTCGGCCGGTCGAACAGGACCATCGCGGGCACCACGGCGACGCCGAGCCCTCGTTCGACGAAGCGCAGCACGGAGTCCATCTCGCCGCCCTCCAGCACCAGGTTCGGCGTGAGGTCGGCGGCGCGGAAGGCGGCATCGGTCGTGGCCCGCAGCTCGTAGCTCTCGTCGAAGGCGATGAGCGGCAGGGTCGCCAGGTGGCTGAGCGGGATCGCGGGGGTGCGGGCGACCGGCGGGCGGGCGGCCGAGGAGACCACGACCAGTTCCTCCGCGAGCAACGGCGTGCGGGTGAGGCTGACCCCGGCCGGCGGCGGACCGTCGGACTGGGTGATGAGGGCCATGTCGACGGCGCCGACCGCGAGCTGCTCGACCAGGAGGCGGGAGCCGCCCTCGATCAGGTGCAGGTCGACCTCGGGGTAGGAGTCGTGGAACGAGCTGAGGGCTTCGGCGACGAGGCTGATGCACAGCGTGGGCGGTGCCCCGAGCCGCACACGGCCGCGCCGGAGCCCCGCGAGTTCGCCCATCTCGTCGCGGATGGCGTCGGCTTCGGCGAGCATGCGCTGGGCGCGGGGGAGCAGCGTCTCCCCGGCCGCCGTCAGCGCGATGTGGCCACGGGCGCGGTGGAACAGCTCGGCGCCGAGCTCGCGTTCGAGCGTGGAGATCTGTCGGCTCAGCGAGGGCTGAGCCAGGTGCAGGTGCTCGGAGGCGCGGGTGAAGTGTCCGAGGCGGGCGACTTCGACGAACCCGCGGAGTTGCTCGAGGTTCATGGCCATAGCCTACCCGTATGGTTTCCACTCGAACTATGCATTGGAGTTATTAGGTTGTCCTAACTAGCGTCGAGACCATGACTGCACCCGAACGACAGATCTCCACCACGGTCCTCGTGATCGGCACCGGCGGCTCCGGCCTGCGGGCGGCGATCGAGGTCGCCGAACACGGCGTCGACGTGCTCGCCGTGGGCAAACGCCCCCGTCAGGACGCCCACACCTCCCTCGCGGCGGGCGGCATCAACGCGGCCCTCGGCACGATGGACGCCGACGACAGCTGGCAGCAGCACGCCGCCGACACCATCAAGGAGAGCTACCTCCTGGCCAACCCGCACACCGTCGAGGTGGTGACGCGCGGCGCCGAGCGCGGCATCCGCGACCTCGAGCGCTGGGGCATGGACTTCGCCCGCGAGGACGATGGTCGCATCTCCCAGCGGTTCTTCGGCGCGCACACCTACCGTCGCACCGCGTTCTCGGGCGACTACACGGGGCTCGAGATCCAGCGCACCCTGGTCCGCAGGGCCGAGCAGCTCGACGTCCCGATCCTCGACAACGTCTACATCACCCGCCTGCTCGTGCGCGACAACGTCGTGTTCGGCGCGTACGGCTTCGACCAGGCCGACGGCACCCGCTATCTCATCCACGCCGACGCCGTGATCCTCGCGGCCGGAGGCCACAACCGCATCTGGCGGCGCACCTCCTCCCGACGCGACGAGAACACGGGCGACTCCTTCCGTCTCGCCGTCGACGCGGGCGCGCGACTGCGCGATCCCGAGCTCGTGCAGTTCCACCCCTCCGGCATCATCGAGCCGGAGAACGCGGCAGGGACGCTCATCTCCGAGGCGGCGCGCGGCGAGGGCGGCATCCTGCGCAACGCGCTCGGCGAGCGATTCATGGAGCGCTACGACCCCGAGCGGAAGGAGCTCTCCACGCGCGACCGCGTCGCGCTCGCCGCGTACACCGAGATCCAGGAGGGGCGCGGCACCGAGAGCGGCGGCGTGTGGCTCGACGTGTCGCACCTGCCGCGCGAGACGATCATGACCCGGCTGCCGCGCGTCTACCAGACGATGATGGAGCTGCAGATGCTCGACATCACGACCGACCCGATCGAGATCGCCCCCACCGCGCACTATTCGATGGGCGGCGTCTGGGTGCGGTCCGAGGACCACGGCACCGATGTCGAGGGCCTCTACGCGATCGGCGAGGCGTCGAGCGGGCTGCACGGTGCGAACCGGCTGGGCGGCAACTCGCTGATCGAGCTGCTCGTGTACGGGCGGATCGTCGGTCAGGCGGCGATGGCGCACGCCGCGGGGCTCGACGCCCAGCGGCGGTCGGCGGGGGCGGTCGCG
>NZ_SSDM01000421.1:0-9725 GCF_004794375.1 Microbacterium sp. K35
CTCGCCGCGGGGCTCGCCGCGCACGACGTGCTCGCGGCGGGGCTGCCGTCGACGCTGCTCGTGGCGCCCGACGTGACCGAGGCCAGACACCTCATGCCGGGCGACGACGACCCCAGCGTGATCGAGCTGCGGCAGGGCGGTGGCTTCGCGCGCACGGTGGGGGTGGACTCCGCGCTCGCCGGGTTCGTCGGCGCGTGCGACGGGGAGCTCACGGTGGCGCAGATCGTCGGCGCGCTGGCCGACCTGTTCGACGTGCCGCTGGCGGACCTGTGGGCCGACCTGGAGCCGAAGATCCGCTCCCTCGTGCGGGACGGCTTCCTGACACCGGGGGAATAGACGCGGCATCCATGCGTTCGAATACATCATGAAGGCTTTCGGATTCCTCTCCTTCGGGCACTACGCAGACGTGCCCGGCTCGGCGACCCGCACCGCGGGCGACATGCTGAAGCAGACGATCGAGATCGCGGAGGGGGCCGACGAGCTGGGCGTGAACGGCGCGTACGTGCGCGTGCACCACTGGGCGCGCCAGGCGGCCTCGCCCATGCCGCTGCTGACCGCCATGGCCGCGCGCACCGAGCGCATCGAGGTCGGCACCGGCGTGATCGACATGCGCTACGAGAACCCCTTCCAGTTCGCGGAGGAGGCCGCCGCGCTCGACCTCATCGCCGACGGCCGCATCGCCCTCGGCGTGAGCCGTGGTTCACCCGAGACCGCGCTGCGCGGCTACGAGACGTTCGGCTTCCGCGACACCGAGGACCCGGAGCGCGGCAGCGTGCTGGCGCGCGAGAAGTTCGAGATCTTCCTGCGCGCCATCGACGGGGAGCGCCTCGCCCCTGGCGACCCGCGCATGGTGGGTGCCGGGCAGTACCTGGCCATCGAGCCGCAGTCGCCCACCCTCCGCGACCACATCTGGTGGGGCTCCGGCTCGCGCGCCACGGCCGAGGAGACCGGACGCCAGGGCCTCAACATGATGAGCTCCACCCTCGTGACCGAGGCCACGGGACAGCCGTTCCACGAGCTGCAGCGCGAGCAGATCGACCTGTTCCGCGCCGCGTACAAGGAGGCCGGGCACACCGGGACCCCGCGGGTGTCGGTGAGCCGCAGCGTCTTCCCGCTGATCTCCGACATGGATCGCGCCTACTTCGGGCTGCGCAGCGAGGAGAACGGCGACCAGATCGGCGTGATCGACGGGTTCCGCTCCACGTTCGGCAAGACCTACGCCGCGGAGCCCGACGTGCTCATCCAGCAGCTGCTCGCGGACGAGGCCGTGATGGCCGCCGACACCCTCATGCTCACGATCCCCAACCAGCTCGGCCCGGAGTACAACCTGCACGTGCTGGAGGCGTTCGCGGAGCACGTGGCCCCGGCGCTCGGGTGGAAGCCGAACACCGAGGGACCCGTGCAGGGCGACCCGGTCGCCTGACGCCGGTCGCCCCGCGCCGTCCGCGGCTCGGATCAGCCCTTCGCGGGGCCGAACAGCTCCTCGCCGTGCTCGTGCAGGAGCTTGTACGCGTCGGCGAAGGTCTGCGGCTCGGGCTCGCCGGGCGTGCCGTAGCGCGCGATGAGCAGGCCGAGCAGCCCGCGTGCCGGCGGGGTCAGCGGCTTGAGGTGGTCCGCCTCGTTCGGCTGCGGCGTGCCCTCCTCGGGGTTCGGCGGCGTGTAGGCCGGGGTGGTCACGGGCCAGTCGGCCGGATGCCGCGGCCTGTCGAGGTTCACCACGTTCATGAGCGTGTTCGCCGACTGGTCGCGGTCGTTGAGCGGCTTCAGGCCGTGCAACCGCGACAGCGTCGCGGTGACCGAGCCGTGGTGCATCTCGTCGTGGATGATGGTGCCGCGGCGTGTGTACGCCGACACCGCGATCGCGGGCACCCGGCAGCCCAGACGGTCGAACGTGAAGCCCATCTCGCCGGCCTTCGTGTCGGGCGTCGGCTTCGTGGCGGCGGGCGGCGGCACGTGGTCGTAGCAGCCGCCGTGCTCGTCGAACGTGATGAGCAGCAGGGTGTTCACGGCGTTCGAGCCGTCGGGCGTCGCACTCGTGCGCACCGCCTCGTAGATGTCGTGGATCAGGCGGTCCCCGGCGCGCACGTCCGAGATGGCGCTGTCGAACACCGGCTCGCCGTCGACCACGCTCTCCCGCGGCGACCCGAACGGCGGGTGGAAGTCGTTGTGGTCGTAGACCATCCGCGGCTCGATGAACGCGTAGGCGGGGAGGGTGCCGTTCTTCGCATCGGCGTAGAAGTCCTCCATCGTGCCGAAGTGCTCGGTGCGCCAGTACTTCTCCAGCACGGCGGCGTGCAGCATGCCCGTGAACGACACGAGCTGCAGCTTGTCGATGTAGATCTTCCAGCTGACCTTCGCGTCTTCCAGCCGGTTGAACACGGTGGGTGCCGCGGGGGCGTCGATCCACTTCTTGTAGCCGCCGCCGGCCTGGTTCGTGACGAAGCCGTGCGAGGTGGACGCGTGGAAGAACGAGCGGTTGCAGAACGTCTGCGAGGGGACGGCCGCGTACCAGTGGTCGAACACGGCGAACTCCGACGCCAGGGTCGACAGCACCGGCAGCATCTCGGGCGAGAACGAGCCCATGATGTGCCGGGCTTCGTCGACGCTCGGCTCCGTGCCGCCGCGGAGCCGCCGGAAGTTGATGATGTAGTCCTCGAGGAAGCCCGACATCGTCGCCTTCTCACCGTGCGTCGGGGCGTTGAACGGCGCGGACATCTGGTCGACGAACAGGTCGGCGTTGGTCTTCGGGTCGACCGTGCCGAAGATCTGGGTGTTGACGTGCGGGTACTCCTCGCCCGGGTCGGGGTCGGGCAGGCTCATGATCCGGTCGGTGTCGCCCTGGTAGACATGCGCATCGACCACGGTGCCGTCGGCGGCGGTGTTGCTGTGCGAGCCGAACGCCAGACCCTCGAACGTCTCGCCCTTCGGCAGGTTGTCCTTCGAGTACAGGTAGCCGAGCAGGTTGTCGAACGAGCGGTTCTCGCCCATCACCACGACCACGTGGTCGAAGCCCGGCTCCTTCCGCGGCGTGAGGGCGGCGAACGGATCATCGCCGGTCGCGAAGCCGTCGCGCGGGTTGTTCCCCGCCACGGACGCGCCGATCGCCGCGCCTCCGGCCCCGCCGATGACGGCCCCCGCGAGTGCGGCACCCCCCACCTTGAAGAACCCGCGGCGGGACGTGTCGCGGGGGGCGGGAGACGGGGAGGGGGAGTCTTCGTCGGCCATGCGCCGATCCTATGACCGGGCGGGGCGGCTCCGCAGGGGTCGGGCGCTGTTCACAACTCCGGAGAAATCGAGCCCCATGGCCGGATGGCAGCGCAGGAGACGACGTGTCGCCCGAGAACTCCGGAGTTGTGAACGGATGAGGGCGGGTCAGGCGGCGGGGATCCAGAGCACGGCGCCGTCGCGCCAGCCCAGGCCGGCGGGGCCCTCCGGGATCGGCTGCTCGTGGCGGGGGCGGACGACGCGCAGCCGCTTCCCGGCGAACTCGACGATGTAGACCACGTCGGCACCGCGGTACACGTGCGCCACGACCTCGACCGCCACCGGGGCGTCCGCGCCGACCGCCGGCGCCAGGTGCAGGTCCTCCTGACGCAGCACCACCTCGCCCGAGCCGTCGGCGCCCGCACCGGTCAGCGGCACCTGCACGCCCGTGCCGTCGACCGTCGCGGTCACACCGGAACGGGTCGCGGGGAGCAGGTTCGCCGCCCCGATGAAGTCCGCCGCAAACGGGGTGCGCGGGGAGCCGTACAGCTCGGCGGGCGCACCCTCCTGCTCGATCACGCCGCCGTTCATCAGCACGATCCGGTCGGACAGGCTCATGGCCTCCTCCTGGTCGTGCGTGACGAACACCGTGGTGAGGCCGAGGGTGCGGTGCAGCTCCTTCAGCTCCACCTGCATGTCTTCCCGCAGTCGCGCGTCGAGGTTCGACAGGGGCTCGTCGAGCAGCAGCACCCGCGGCTCGAACGCGATCGCTCGGGCGAGGGCCACGCGCTGCTGCTGGCCGCCGGACAGCTGGGCGGGCATGCGGTCGGCGAGGTGACCCATCTGCACGCGCTCCAGCGCCCGCACCGCGAGCTCCTTCTGCTCGGCCTTGGGCTTGTCGCCGGCCATCCGCAGCCCGAAGCGCACGTTCTCGACCACGCTCATGTGCGGGAACAGCGCATAGCTCTGGAACATCATGCCGAGGTGCCGCTTCTCGGGCGGCAGCTTCGTGACGTCCTGTCCCGCGATCTCGATCGTGCCGCTGGTGGGCGACTCGAGTCCGGCGATGCAGCGGAGCAGCGTGGTCTTGCCGCAGCCCGACGGACCGAGCAGCGAGACGAACTCGCCGGACCGCATCGAGAGGTCGATGCCCTTGAGCACCTTCGTCCCCTTGAAGTCCTTGGTGAGTGAGGTGATGGTGAGCGTTGTCATCAGACGAACAACCTTCCCAGGCCGATGATGCGTTCGAGGACGATCATGAGGACGACGGTGAGCAGGACCATGAGGGTCGAGACGGCCGCCACGGTGGGCGACGTGCTGAACTCCAGCTGGCCGTAGATGGCGATGGGCAGCGTCTCCAGCTGCGGGGTGCGCAGGAAGAGGGCGATGACCGCATCGTCGAACGAGATGTTGAAGGCGAAGAACGCGCCGGCCGCGATGCCGGGGCGGGCGATGGGGAGCACGACGAGCCGGTAGCGGTTCCAGGTGCTGGCGCCGAGGGTGCGCGCGGCCTCCTCGGTGAAGTGGTCGGCGCGCGTCATCACCCCGGTCACGGTGCGCATCACGTACGGGATCGCGATGACCACGTGGATCGCGATCAGCACGCCGACGTTCGGCGAGCCGATCGTCAGGGACGCGATCGACAGCGCACCGATGGCGAGGATGATCGTGGGGATCGTCAGCGGCGACATCAGCAGCGCCTGGATCGCGGCCCCGCCGGGGACGCGGAAGCGGGTGAGCGCCAGCGCGGCCGCCGTGCCGATCGCCGCGGCGACGATCGCGACCGTCACACCCACCACGAGGCTCAGGCGGAACGGCTCCAGGTAGGTGTCGGAGGTGAGCGCCTCCACGTACCAGTCGAGCGTGAAGCCCTGACCGGGGAACGTGAGGAAGCGGTTCTCGCCCACCGAGGCGCCGGCGACGACGAGCAGCGGCACGAGCATGTACAGCGTCACGACGACGCCGAGGAGGATCGCGAGGATCCGGCCGAGGATCGGAACGGAACGGACCATGGTCACACCTTCTGCTTCCCGAGCCGGGACGTGGCCGCGAGCACGAGCATGACGCCCGCGAACAGCAGCACGGCCTGCGCCGCCGCGAACGCCCAGTCGAGGTTGGTGGTCGCGTCGACGTAGATGGTCTGCGCGAACACGGGGATCTGCGAGCCGCCGATGAAGCGGGGGGTGATGAACGAGCTCACCGACAGCACGAACACCAGCGAGGCGCCCGCGACGATGCCCGGCACCGACAGCGGCAGCACCACGTGGCGCAGCGTGCGCCAGAAGCCGGCGCCGAGCGTGCGCGACGCCTCTTCCAGCTGCGGCCTGATGCCGGAGATCACGCCGAGGATGCTGAGCACCGCGAACGGCAGGAGCACCTGCACCATCGCGATCACCACGCCCGTCTCGGTGCCGAGGAAGCCCTGGGTGCCGCCGACGAGGAGCTCCGCGCCGGGGATCTGCATCATCAGGCCCGACGGACCCATCAGCACCACCCAGCCGAACGTGCGCACCACGACGCTGGTCATCAGCGGCAGGATCACCACGATCAGCAGGAACGAGCGCACCTTCGAGCCGGCCCTGGCCATGATGTACGACAGCGGGATGGCGATGACCAGCGTGATCACCGTCTGGATCACCCCCAGGCGGAGCGAACGCAGCGCCGCCTGGAGGTGATATTCGCTCGCGAACAAGCGGGTGAAGTTGTCGAGGGTGAACCCGCCTGCCGGCGATTGCACGCTCATGAGAAGCATGCCGGCCACCGGGGTGAGGAAGGCGAGCGCGAGCAGCACGATCGCCGGCAGGAGCAGGAGCCAGGGCTCCCTACGGGTTCGGACGCTCATTTGGTGATCAGCGCATTCCACTCGTCGGTCCACGACTGACGCGACGCGGCGATGTCGCCGGGCGCGTAGACGACGACGTCGTCGAGCTCGTCGCCGGTGAGCACGGACTCGGCCGCCTCGTCCGACAGCTCGGCCTTGGTGTTGACCGGGGAGTAGCGCATGTTCTCCGCGAAGACGGCCTGCGCCTCCGGGCGCAGCTCGAAGTCGATGAACAGCTTCGCCAGGTCGGGGTTGTCGCGACCCTCGACCACGTTCGCGGTGATGAGCGACGCCGTCGCACCCTCCTCGGGCACGATGAACTCCACCGGGAGACCCGCGTCCTGCAGCGTGCCCGCGTAGTCCATGGCGTACGGGGCGAGCCAGGTGTCGCGCTGGGCGAACGCGGTCTGCAGGTCGGGCGAGGTCGGCACCACGATCGCGTCGCCCGACGAGGCCAGGGCCCCGAGCTCCGAGATCGCCTCGGACGGGTCGTCGATGCCGCCGCCGAGGGTGTCGGCCACCCGCAGCATCGACAGCACGCCGTACGTGTTCGAGAAGTCGGTCAGCGCGATGTGACCGGCGTACGCGTCGTCGAACAGGTCCTCCCACGAGGTGGGCGCCGGAGCGTCCGCCTCGGTGTTGTAGACCAGGCCGATCGGGGCGAGCTGGATGACGGGGCCCTCGCCGCGCTCGAGACCGGCGGTCGCGATGTCGATCAGGTCGCCGGACTCCGACAGGTCGTCGGCGGCGATCGGCGCGATGAGGCCCTGCTCGGCGGCGGTGAACTCCTGGCCGCCGGAGAAGTGCACGACGTCGATCTGCGGGCTCGCCTTCTGGGCGGTGACCTGCGCGAGCGCGTCGGCGCTGTACAGGGTGATCAGCTCGACCTTCGCGCCCGTCTCCTCCTCGAACGGGTCGACGACGGCCTCGATGAAGGCCTTCTCCCAGTCGCCGCCGAACGACGTGACGACCAGGGTCTCGCCGGCGAACTCCTTCTCGCCGCCGGACGCGGAGGACTCGTCGTCACCGGCGGCACAGCCGGCGAGGACGAGGGCACCGGTGGCGACGAGCGCTCCGGCGGTGAGGATTCTGCGGGTGTTCATGCACTGCTCCTTCGGGATGGGTCCAGCACGGGGGGAGGGGTGACGCCTAGAGGCGTCCGAGGGTGAGCTGCTTCGCTCCGTCGATGCGGATCGCGGCGCTCTCCTGAGCGAACTCCGCGAGTCCTTCGGTGATGCCGGCCCAGATGTTGACGGGTGTCCATCCGAGCGGGCCGAGAATACGGGCACCACGATCGTAGAAGACGCCGATCTCATACCACTCGAACGGCAGTCCGCCCATCTGCATCGGGCGCTGCCAGTACCACTGCAGATCACCGGGTGCGGGCACGACCTGCTGGTTCTCGGCGGGCACGGCCTCAGGGTCGAAGTTCTGCGCCTCCTCGGGCAGTCCCATCATGACCTCGGGCCCGGCGTACATCGCGTGCATGGTCTGCATGGTGACCGGCTTCTCCAGCGCGCCCCACATCGCCTCGCACGTGCGGGGGGCGAGGTCCTCGAACAGCGTGGCGACGGCGCGGACGCCGTTCTCGTACTCGAGGAAGATCTGCTTGGTCATCGGGTTCCTTTCTTCGCGGCGGAGGATTCCGCCGCTCGTTCACGGGCGGCCTCGACGAACGCCGCGAACAGCGGGCGCTCCTCGGCGGCCTCATCGGGGTCGATCATCTTCTCGGGGTGCCACTGCACCGCCCAGAAGGGCCACCCGCCGTCGGTCTCGACGGCCTCGACGATGCCGTCGGGCGCCCAGGCCACGGGCCGCAGGCCGGGCGCGGACCGATCGACGGACTGATGGTGGATGGTGTTCACGATCCGCTCGGTCGTGCCGTACAGGGCGGCGAGGCGGCTGTCCTCGGCGAACACGACGGGGTGCCGTGCCGAGAGCTGCTGGTCGGCGCCGCGCACCGGATGGTGATGCTCGGTGGCGGGGATGTCGACGATCAGCGAGCCGCCGAAGGCGACGGTGCTCACCTGCAGGCCGCGGCAGATCGCGAGCACGGGGAGGCCGCGGTCGCGGGCGCCGAGGGCCAGGGCGATCTCGTAGCCGTCGCGGGCGGAGTCGTACGTCTTGCCGTCCTGCGGGGCGGCGCCGTAGCGGGAGGGGTGCACGTCTTCCCCGCCGGAGAGCACCAGCCCGTCGAGACGGTCGAGCACCTCGTCCACCCCGCCGGTGGGCGGCAGCAGGACGACGGCGCCGCCGGCTGCCTCGACCGGCGCGGCGTACTCGGCACCGAGCGTGTGGGCCGGGCGACCCGTGCCGAGGTCGGTGTCGATGAGGCGGCGCCACGTGGTGATGCCGATGAGCGGGCGGGTCACGACAGCTCGATCCAGGTGGTCTTGAGGTCGGTGAACTTCTCCATCGCGTGCAGGCTCTTGTCGCGCCCGAAGCCGGAGCCCTTGACGCCCCCGAACGGGATGGTCATGTCGCCCTCCTCGAAGCAGTTGACCCACACGACCCCGGCGCGCAGGCGCCGCGAGAGGGTGTGCACGGCGTTGAGGTCGGTGCTCCACAGCGCGGCGGCGAGCCCGTACTCGGTGCCGTTGGCGATGGCCAGGGCCTCCTCCACGTCGTCGTACGCGATGACCGAGAGCACCGGGCCGAACACCTCGCGCTGTGCGACCTCGTGCTGCGGGGTGACCCCGAGCACGACGGGGGCGAAGTAGCTGCCGCCGTCGACCGCGGCGAAGCGCTCGGGGCTGCCGGCCGCCAGCTCGCCGCCCTCGGCCTGTGCCCGCTCCACGAAGCCGGCGATGCCGGAGAGCTGCTTCTCGCTGACGATCGCGCCCATCGAGGTGCCCACGTCGAACGGGTCGGCCGGGAGCGTGGTGCGGGCCACGTCGGCGGCGATCTCCAGGGCCCGGTCACGCTGCGCCCGCGGCACGAGCAGCCGCGACGAGGCCGTGCACATCTGGCCCTGGTTGTAGAAGCAGCCGTCGGCGGTCGCCCGCACGGCGCGCTCCAGGTCGGCGTCGGGGAGCACGAGGCTCGCGGTCTTGCCGCCCAGCTCGGGCCACACCCGCTTGCCGTTGGAGGCGGCGGCGTAGCCGAGGAACCGGCGGCCGACCTCGGGGGAGCCGGTGAAGGTGACGACGTCGACGTCGTGGTGCTCGCCGAGGGCCCGGCCGGCGATGTGCCCGGCGCCGGGGGTGACGTTGAGCACGCCGGCGGGGATGCCCGCCTCGTGCGCGAGCTCGGCGAGGCGGAGCGCGGAGAAGGTGGTGTGCTCGGCGGGCTTGAGCACCACGCTGTTGCCGACCGCGAGCGCGGGGGCGAGCTTCCACGCGGTCATCGTGAGCGGGAAGTTCCACGGTACGACGGCGGCGACCACACCGGCGGGTTCGCGGGTGACGAGGGCGAGGCTGCCCGGCGCGGTGACGGGCAGCTCGTCGAGCACCTTGTCGACGGCCTCGCCGTACCAGCGGAAGCAGTTCACCACGGCGCGCAGCTCGGTCTGCAGGGCCTCGCGCACGGGCTTGCCCATCTCCAGCGAGATGGTGAGGGCGAGCTCTTCGGCGTTGTCGTGGATGAGCTGCGCGAACGCGATCAGGCGCTGCCCGCGCTCGCGGGGGGCGATGCGCGACCAGACGCCGGAGTCGAACGCGGCGCGGGCCGAGCGGACGGCGCGGTCGACGTCGGCGTCCGA
>NZ_SSDM01000422.1:0-6568 GCF_004794375.1 Microbacterium sp. K35
CCTCGGCCTCCACGCCCCGCGGCGCCGTGACCACGGGCGGGCCGCCCTGCAGCTGCCGCCTGGCCTCGATCACGCGGCGGTTGAAGTCCTCGAGCACCGCCCGCACGTCGGACTCTCGTCCGAGGAGGTCGAGCTGTCCGTCGAGCTCGCGGTCCTCCGTGCGCAGCAGCAGCGCGGGCGGCCCGAGCCCGGTGAGGTTCTCGGTCTCGATCTTGCGCCGGATCCACCAGTCAGGGTCGTGGTGGGTGCCGAGCCCCTCGATGGGCTTGCCGGCACCGGGGAGGTCGTCGAAGTCGCCGCGGCGGATCGCCACCTGGATCGCGCTCTCGATGAACGCCGCCCGATCCACGGCCGCCGCCGCGCCAGGCGTCGAGGTGACGGTCGCGTCGTCGTCGACGCCGTCGTCGTGCGACCGGCGGCGCGCGAGGTACCGCGCCGCCTCGTCTCGGGGATCGGACATGATGCACCTCCGCCGCATCCTGCTCTCCTCCAGCCTACGTGCGGTCCGGGGGCACGGCACGGGTGTCGGCGCGAGGTCATAGGCTCGGAGGATGGCCGCGCGCACCTCCCTCAACCGAGAGATCCTGCGACTGGCGGTTCCGGCACTCGGTGCGCTGATCGCCGAGCCGGCGTTCCTCATCGTCGACGCCGCGCTCGTCGGCCACCTCGGCACCACGCCGCTCGCGGGGCTCGGCATCGCCGGCGCCGTGCTGCAGACCATCGTGGGCCTGATGGTGTTCCTCGCGTACTCGACCACCCCGGCGGTCGCGCGGCGCTTCGGCGCGGGGCAGCCGGGCGAGGCCGTGTCGGTCGGGATCAACGGCATGTGGCTGGCCCTGGGCCTCGGGGCCGTGCTGGCCGTGATCGGTGCGGTGTCGTCGCCGTGGCTCGTGTCGCTGTTCGGCGCGAGCGAGGCCGTGGCCGCCCAGGCCGACGAGTACCTGGTGATCTCGATGTGGGGGCTGCCGGCGATGCTCATCGTCTTCGCGGCGACCGGGCTGCTGCGCGGCATGCAGGACACCATGACCCCGCTCTGGATCGCCGGCCTCGGCTTCGGTGCCAACGCGCTGCTCAACTGGCTCTTCATCTACGGCTTCGGCTGGGGCATCGCCGGATCCGCGGCCGGCACGGTCGCCGCGCAGTGGGGCATGGTCGCCGCGTACGTGCTGGTGGTGCAGCGGCTCGCCTCCCGCCACAGCGCCTCGCTCCGGGCGCAGCGCGACGGCCTGCGCAACACCGCCACCTCGGGCGGATGGCTGTTCCTACGCACGGTCAGCCTCCGCGTGGCGCTGCTGGCGACCGTGGCGGTCGCGACCGGGGTCGGCACCGACGAGCTCGCCGGGTGGCAGATCGTGTTCACCATCTTCTCCGCGGCCGCCTTCGCCCTCGACGCCCTGGCCATCGCCGCGCAGGCGCTGATCGGCAAGGAGCTGGGCGCCGGAGACGAGCAGCAGGTGCAGCGCGTCCTCGGCCGGACGGTCGCCTGGGGCGCGTGGTTCGGCGTGGCGGTCGGCGCTGTCATCGCCGCACTGTCGGGCGTGCTCGGGATCGTGTTCACGGGCGACCCGCACGTCGCGGCACTCGTGCAGCCGGCGCTGCTGGTGCTCGCGGTCGCCCAGCCGATCGCCGGTGTCGTGTTCGTGCTCGACGGTGTGCTGATGGGCGCGAACGATGCGCGCTACCTCGCGATCGCGGGCGGCCTGAACCTGGTGCCGTTCCTGCCCGTGCTGTGGATCATCGCGGCGACGCGAGTGGACGGCGCGGCGGGCCTGATCTGGCTCGCGGTGGCCTTCTTCGGCGTATACCTGCTCGCGCGGCTCGGCACGCTCGGCTGGCGGGTGCGGTCGGGACGCTGGCTCTCCGCCGCCGCCTGACCTCCACCGCGGGGCACGACGTCGGCCCTGTCCGCATCTTCCGCGGCTCGGCGGAATACAGCGCCCCGGATGCTGGCACCGCGGGTGATCATCGGGAGACACTGAAGGGATGCTGGGGATGAACGATGCGCAAGTCTGGACGACCATCGGGGTCCTCGCCACGGCGGTGTACGCCACCGTGACGCTGATCTCGACGATGTTCGTCCGCATCATGAAGACCGAGATCGGAAGCGTCCGCACCGAGATCGGCGATCTGAAGACCGAGGTCCGCGGACTGCACAGCCGCATCGACGACCTCGACCGCGACGTCAGCGCGATCTACCGGCACATGCTGAGCATGGACGGCCGCTGACCGTCCCCCAACGGAGCCCGGCACACGCGCCGCCGCGCGCGCCTCAGTCCCCGGCGTAGCGGCGACACCACTCGTACATGATCACGGCGGCCGCGGCGCTGGCGTTGATGGAGCGGGTCGAGCCGTACTGCGTGATCTCCACGTGCGCGGAGGCCGCGGCGAGCGCCTCGTCCGAGAGCCCCGGACCCTCCTGCCCGAACAGCAGCACGCACGCACGCGGCAGGTCTGCCCGGTCGACGGGGACGGCGCCCTCGACGTTGTCGACCGCGATCACGGGCAGCCCCTCCGCCGCAGCCCAGGCGGCGAACGACGCCACGTCCTCGTGATGCACGACGTGCTGGTAGCGGTCGGTGACCATGGCACCACGCTTGTTCCAGCGGCGGCGCCCGATGATGTGCACGGTGTCGGCGAGGAACGCGTTGGCGCTGCGCACGATCGAACCGATGTTCATGTCGTGCTGCCAGTTCTCGATCGCGACGTGGAACGGGTGCCGCCGCGTGTCCAGGTCGGCCACGATCCGCTCCATCCGCCAGTAGCGGTAGCGGTCGATCACGTTGCGGGTGTCGCCGTTGGCGAGCAGCTCCGGGTCGTACTGCTCCCCCTCGGGCCAGGCGTCCCGTCCTCCCGGCCACGGGCCGACGCCGTAGCCGGGCTGGGCGAGGGACCCGCCCGCGCCGTCCGGGACCGGGGCCGCGGAGTCGTCCGTCGCCGGGCTCTCGGGCGTGCGTGCATCCATCCCGCCAGGCTATCGCCGCCCCGCGGCCGCCTGTCTCGGCGGAGCGATCGTCGTCACCGAGATGGCCCAGATCCGGATATTTAGGCAAGCCGAAAAATACGCTACGGTTTCGGTGTGCCGAAAAATCGCGTCGCCCCCGTGACACCGTCCGCCGCCACCGCCCCGCGCAGCCTGTGGCTGCTCGGCCCCGCCCTCGTGGCCGGTGTCGCGTATCTCGACCCGGGCAACGTCGCCAGCAACATGACCGCCGGCGCGCAGTACGGCTACCTCCTGGTGTGGGTGGTCATCGCGGGAAACGTCATGGCCTGGCTCATCCAGTACCTCTCCGCCAAGCTCGGCGTGGTCACGGGGCAGAGCCTGCCGGAGGTGCTCGGTGCACGCCTGAAGCGCCCGTGGACGCGACGCGCGTACTGGCTCCAGGCCGAACTGGTGGCCATGGCGACCGACCTCGCCGAGGTGATCGGCGGCGCCGTCGCGCTGTACCTGCTGTTCGACGTGCCGCTGCTCCTCGGCGGCCTGATCACCGGGGCCGTGTCGATGATCCTGCTCACCGTGCAGAGCCGCCGCGGCGCCCGCCCCTTCGAGTTCGTGATCATCGGACTGATGCTCGTCATCACGGTCGGCTTCCTGGCCGGCCTGTTCCTCGCCCCGCCCGACCCCGCGGGTGTCATCGGCGGACTCGTCCCCCGCTTCGAGGGCACCGGCTCGGTGCTGCTCGCGGCCTCCATCCTCGGCGCCACGATCATGCCGCACGCGATCTATGCGCACTCCTCGCTCGCCCGCGACCGCTTCGGGAGCGCGGGTCTGCCCCACGAGGAGGCCACGCGGACCGAGGCCTCCCGCATCCGCCGCCTGCTCACCGCCACGCGCTGGGACGTGTCGATCGCGATGGTCATCGCGGGGTCGGTCAACCTCGGCATCCTCCTGCTGGCCGCGGCGAACCTCGCCGGGGTCGAGGGCACCGACTCCCTGGAGGGCGCGCACGCCGCCCTGGCCGCCGGTCTCGGTCCCGTCGTCGCCACGTTCTTCGCGGTGGGGCTGCTCGCCTCCGGCCTGGCGTCCACCTCGGTCGGCGCCTACGCGGGCGCCGAGATCATGCACGGGCTGCTGCACGTGCGCATCCCGCTGTTCGCACGGCGGCTGGTGACCCTCATCCCTGCCCTCGCGATCCTCGGCCTCGGCGTCGACCCCACCCTCGCGCTCGTGCTGAGCCAGGTCGTGCTGTCGTTCGGCATCCCGTTCGCGCTCATCCCGCTGGTGGCGCTGACCGCGCAGCGGCGCACGCTCGGGGTCTGGGTCAACCGCGCGTGGACCACCATCGCCGGGGTCGTCGCCTCGGTGCTGCTCATCGCCCTCAACGCCGCGCTGCTCTGGCTGGTCCTGACGGGGGCATGAGCCCGGATAGGCTCGACACCATGCCCGCCGAGAACGCCCGCCGCACCGTCCGCATCCTCACCTGGATCGGAATCGCGACCGGGGTGATCGGGGCCGTGCTGATCGCGTTCCCGAAGGTCGTCGGCCCGCTCGGACCGTGGCTGCAGCTCGCCCTCGGCATCGCGACGCTCGTGCTCGCCTTCCGCGCGCGCAAGGTCGGGATCGCCGAGGTGGAGGGCTTCGACGGGCGCCTGTCGCTCGCCGCCGCCCTCCTCGGCTTCCTCGTGGTGTTCTTCGCGGGGCAGGTGGCCTTCGGCCTGCTGGTCGCCGTCGCGAATCCGTGACTCAGGCCGCGACGAACCCCGTCACCAGATAGAGCACGAGCGAGAGCCCGGCCGCGATCCCCGCGTAGGGCAGGATCGCCAGCATGAGGTTGATCGGCTTGATGCCGATCGAACGCGAGGCCAGGATGATGCCGTCGCCGTACAGACACGTGGTGCTGCCGAGCGCGGCGCCCGAGAACACCGCGGCACCGGCCAGGATCGGGTCGGCACCGAGAGCGAGCGCCAGCGGCAGCACGACCGGGGTGATGACCGCCGCGAGGTCCCAGAACGACCCGGTCGCGTAGGCGTAGACGCCGCACACGGCGAACACGATCGCCGGCAGCAGGGCGGGGGTGAGCACGGGCTCGGTCACCTGGATCACGAACTCGGCGAGCTGCAGGGCGATGTTCATCTCCTGCACCATGAACGCGAGCACGGTGAGCACCATCACGAAGAGCATGCTCTCGATGCCCTCGAGCGCCGCGTCCAGCACGCCGCGCACCGAGAGCCGACGCTGCACGAGCACCAGCACGACCGTGACCGCGAGGGCCGCCGCGGTACCGGCGACCACATTGGCGTCCGTCGCGATCGTGACGCCGACCAGCACGGCCATCGCGATCAGGAACGACCACGGCTGCGGCTTGCGCGCGGTGTCCGTGGTGGTCTCGAGCGCCACGGCGACGCGCTGCGCGGTCGAACCGTCCGCGTCGTCCGCGCGGAGCTCGGAGAGCAGCGCCGCACCCTCGGCCCGGCGTTCGGCGTCTGTCGTGCCGAGCGGGAAGACGTCGCCGTCGCGCTCGGCGCGCAGCGCGTCCTTCTTGATCAGGCCGAGCTTCGGCAGCCAGCCGATGCTCATCAGCAGCGCCACCGCGATGGCCGCCCAGCCGAAGAAGATGAACGGGATGGACTGCAGGTAGGCCCCGAAGCCGCTGCCGCCGACGGTGACCCCCTGCGCCTCGAACAGGCCCGAGAAGAACAGTGCCCACGTCGACACGGGGACGAGCACGGCGATCGGGGCAGCGGTCATCTTCATGATCGCGCCGAGCTGGGTGCGCGGAACCCGGTAACGGTCGGTCACCTGCTTCATCGACGTGCCGGTGGTGAGCACGTTGAGGTAGTCGTCGACGAACAGCACGATCGAGAGCAGGAACGTGAGCAGGGTCGACTTCCGCCGCGAGGTCACGAACCGCTCGACCCAGCGGGCGAAGTCGGTGACGATGCCCGACTTCTCGAACAGCATCATCAGGATGCCGAACAGGGCGACGATCAGCAGCAGCCACTGCGCCGTCTCGTTCGACAGGGCCTTGCCGGTGTACTCGACCCAGACGTCGAAGCCGCCCCAGCCGCCGAGGATCAGAGCTCCGGCGACGGTGCCGCAGAGGAGCGCGAAGAGGGTGCGGCGGGTGGCGACGGCGACCACGAGGATCACCGCGATGGGCAGGAGCGCGAGGGCGCCGAATTCGGGCATGGGGTTCACCTCGGTGTGAAAGGAAAGGGAGGGGGTGGTCGAGCCGGGGGTCAGGGCTCGACGCCGCCGACGACCGTCCGCTGTACGGGCAGGTCGGGGAGGTCGTCGGGTGCGACGTGCAGCGGGTTCTCCGCCCACACGGCGTAGTCGGCGCGGTAGCCGGGGGCGATGCGACCGAGGTCGCCGTCGCCCTGCGCCCGCGCAGCGCCCACGGTGTAGCCGTGCAGCGCCTGGTAGGGGGTGAGCACCTGGTGGGGCTCGAACACCGGGGCGTCGCGGTCGCCGGGGCGGCGGCGCAGCATGGCCCACGCGAGGCCGATCCGGGCGTCGTTCTGCGCGATGGGCCAGTCCGACCCGAGGGCGACCGGGGCACCCGCGTCCCAGTAGTCGCGCACGCGCCAGGCCCGGGCGGCCCGGGCCTGGCAGATCGGAAGAGCGTCG
>NZ_SSDM01000423.1:0-679 GCF_004794375.1 Microbacterium sp. K35
GACCAGGCCGTCGCGCGGCGGAGCACCGTCTCGGGGTCGCGCTCGCCCTCGGCGTACAGCACGGCGCAGGCGGCGACCCCGGCGTCGCCCGCACCGGTCGGGTTCCCCGCGAGGGGCTCGTCGAGTCGCGCGTGCACGAGCTCGTCGTCGGTCACCGCGAGCATGCCGTCGGCGCCCAGCGAGAGCAGCACGAGCTCGGCACCGCGCTCCAGCAGGGTGCGGGCGGCGTGCACCGGGTCGTCGATGCCGGTGGCTTCGGCGAGCTCGGCGGCGTTGGGCTTGAGCACGGTGGCCCCGGCGTCGGCGGCCCGCAGCAGCGCGGGGCCCGAGGTGTCGACGATCACGGGCACGCCGGCGTCACGCGCCACGGCGATCAGCATCGGCAGCAGCGCCTCGGGGGTGCCCGGCGGCACGCTGCCCGAGATCACGAGCACGCCCGCCGCGGCGAGCCGCTCGACCACCTCGGCCAGCACCGCCCCCCATTCCGCGTCGGAGGGGCTGACGCCGCGCTCGTTCACGATGGTGGTGTCGCCCGCGGACTCGTCGACGAGGGCGATGCTGCGCCGGGTCTCCGCCGCGACGGGCACGAGCACGTGCGGAACGCCGCTGGCGCTCAGCTCGTCCGCGAACTCGGCGCCCACGCGGCCGCCCGCGGTCGTGACGGCGAGCACGGGCGGCC
>NZ_SSDM01000424.1:0-39956 GCF_004794375.1 Microbacterium sp. K35
GTGCACGCTGCCTGTGCGGACGCGACGGCTGCGTGCACGCGTGGGCGTCGACGCCCGCGCTGCGCCGCCGTCTCGACGAGCCCGGCGCAGACCGAGACGCGGTGCTCGCCGAGGCGGGGGCGCGACTGGGCACCTCGCTCTCCGTGATCGCCGCGGCCGTCGACCTTCCGTCGATCCTGCTGAGCGGACCGTCCGACATCGCCACCCCCGCGTTCGTCGAGGCCACGGCGACCGCGGTCCGCGCGGCGTCGCACCCCTCGCTCGGGCCCGCGGTCGCCTCCAGCACGCTCGACGACGCGGTGCTGCGCGGGGCCGCCGCCCGCGTGGTCGCTGCAGCGTTCAGCCCCCGCTGACCCCGTCCCGCCGACACCCTGGCCCTCGCCGACCCTCCCGTCGCGAAGGGTGCAAGACTCGAGCGGTGCGCGTCTGCGCGCGGAAGCAAGAGACCCCACGGAGGCACCCATGAAGGCACTGGTGATCGGCGCGACCGGCAGCATCGGCGGCGTGGTGGCCGCGACCCTGGAGACCCGCGGCCACCAGGTGATCCGCGCCTCCCGCAGCGGCGATGAGCGCGTGGACGTGACCGACCCGTCGTCGATCCGGGAGCTGTTCGCGCGCATCGGACGCCTCGACGCGGTCGTGGTGGCCGTCGGCTCGGTGCCCTTCCGGCCGCTCAGCGACCTGAGCCGCGACGACTACCTCGCGGCGTTCACGGGCAAGACGCTCGCCCAGCTCGACGTGGTGCGCGAGGCCCTTCCCGTCGTCGCCGACGGCGGCTCGATCACGCTGACCAGCGGGGTGCTCGCCCGGGAGCCCATCGCCACCGGCGCCGCCGCCGCGATGGCCAACGGCGCCCTGGAGTCGTTCGTGCTCACCGCCGCCGCCGAGGCACCGCGCGGCATCCGCATCAACGCGGTCTCCCCCGACGTGCTCGCCAACTCCCCCGGCTACTTCGACAGCTTCCCCGGCCACCGCCCCGTCACCGACGAGGAGGTGGGTCGCGCCTACGTGCGCGCCGTCGAGGGCGTGATCACCGGACGTGTGCTCCCGGTCTGACTCCCGTCAAGGGGGCCGCGCCGCCCGCGTCCGTGGCGCAGGATGAGAACATGACCGACCCCCGCCTCTCGACCCGACCCTGGCTCGCCGCGTACGCGGAGGGCGTCCCCGCCGAGATCGACGAGCCGACCCAGACGCTGCCGCAGATGATGGCGGCGAGCGTCCGACGGTACGGCCGCCGTCCCGCGCTGGAGTTCTTCGGCGCGGTGACGACCTACCGCGAGCTCGGCGCGCAGATCGACCACGCGGCGGAGGGACTGCGGCGACTCGGGGTCAGCCCCGGCGACCGAGTGGCCCTCGTGCTGCCCAACTGCCCGCAGCACGTGGTCGCGTTCTACGCCGTGCTCCGCCTGGGCGCCATCGTCGTCGAGCACAACCCGCTCTACACCGCCAGGGAACTGCGCCACCAGTTCGAGGACCACGGCGCCCGCGTCGCGATCGTGTGGGACAAGGTCGCCGACACGATCGACGGCTTCCCCGACGACGTGCGCGTCGACCACGTCGTGAGCGTCGACATCACGACTGCGATGCCGTGGTCGAAGCGCTTCCTCCTCCGACTGCCCCTTCCGAAGGCCAGGGAGTCGCGGGCCAAGCTCACCGGCTCACCGCGCTCACGCCACGTACGGCCGTGGAAGGGGCTCCTCGGTCACGGCCGCATCTCCCGCCGCGTGCCGGCGCCCGCACTCGGCGACACCGCGCTGCTGCAGTACACGAGCGGGACGACGGGCACCCCGAAGGGGGCGATCCTCAGTCACGCCAACCTCCGCGCGAACGCGATGCAGGGTCGCGCCTGGGTGCCGGGACTGCGTGACGGGGAGGAGACGTTCTACGCCGTGCTGCCGCTGTTCCACGCCTACGGCATGACGCTGTGCCTCACCTTCGCGCTCAGCATCGGCGCGACCGTGGTGCTGTTCCCCACGTTCGACCTGGGCCTGGTGACGACGGCCGCCCGCACGCGCCCGCCCACGTTCCTGCCGGCCGTGCCGCCCATCTACGACCAGCTCGCCCGGGCGGCCGGACGCGGCACCATCGACCTGTCCCGCGTGCGCTTCGCGATCTCCGGGGCGATGAGCCTGCCCGTCGCGACCGTGCGGCGCTGGGAGGACGCGACCGGAGGACTGCTCGTGGAGGGGTACGGCATGACCGAGGCGTCTCCCGTCGCGCTCGGCAACCCCATGGGACCCACGCGACGACCGGGCACCGTCGGCGTGCCGTTCCCCAGCACCGAGATCCGGCTCGTCGACCCCGACGACCCGGAGAAGGACGTCCCCGCCGGCGAGCGCGGGGAGCTCTTGATCCGCGGTCCCCAGGTGTTCCAGGGGTACTGGCAGCGCCCCGGCGAGACGGCCGAGGCGCTGCTCCCCGGCGGTTGGCTGCGCTCGGGCGACATCGCCGAGGTCTCGCCCGACGGGTTCGTGACGATCGTGGACCGCCGCAAGGAGCTCATCATCACGGGCGGCTTCAACGTGTCGCCCAGCGAGGTGGAAGATGTGCTCGACGCCCACCCCGATGTCGTGGCGGCCGCGGTCGTGGGCCTGCCGCGGTCGAGCGGCGGTGAGGAGGTCGCGGCGGCCGTGGTGTTCCGTGAGGGTGCGGTGCCGGACGTCGAGGCGCTGCGCGACTTCTGCCGCACCCGGCTGACCGCCTACAAGGTGCCGCGCCGGATCGTCGCGGTGGATGAGCTCCCGCGGTCCCTCATCGGCAAGGTGCTGCGGCGCGAGGTGCGCGACCGGATGCTGCGGGACCGCTGAGGTCAGCGGCTCTCGGCGGCCTCGGTGTGGTGGCGGATGACCTCGGCGACCACGAAGTTGAACCACTTCTCCGCGAACTCGGGGTCGAGGTGCGCCTCTTCGGCGAGCGCGCGCAGCCGGGCGACCTGCTGCTCCTCGCGCTTCGGGTCGGACGGGGGCATCGCGTGCTCGGCCTTGAGGTGCCCCACCTGCTGCGTGGCGCGGAACCGCTCGGCCAGCATGAAGATCAGCGCCGCATCGATGTTGTCGATGGTGGCGCGCAGACGGAGCAGCTCGGCCTTCGGATCCTCTACGGCGGTCATCCCCCCACTCTAGGGGCGAGGGGCACCCCTGACCGGCGGGGGTCCAGCGCTATCGTGTGCACATGAGCAACGACGAGTCGCCGGCCCCCGCCTCCCACGACGACGCGCTCCCGCAGCCCTCGGACGCGGCCCCGGCACCCGTCGATGCCGCGCTCCCCGGACCGCCCGACGCCGCGGCTCCCGCGACCACCGCGACCCCGCCGCGTCCGGTGGTGATCGAGCCGACCACACCCAGCCGCTCGTTCTGGACGCGCATCGACCGGCCGTTCGTGTTCGGCTTCCTGGTCACCCTGGGCGGTCTCGGCGCGTTCGTGATCGGCCTCGCCCTGTGGAACCTGTCCACCGTGCTCATCTACATCGCGCTCGCCCTGTTCGGCGCGCTCGGCCTCGATCCGGCGGTGCGCTTCCTGGAACGGCGCGGCCTCTCCCGGGCCATCGCCGTCGTCATCACGATCGTCGCCCTCATCGTGGTCTTCGGTCTGGTGCTGTGGATGATCATCCCGATCGTCGTCGACCAGATCGCCGAGTTCGTCCGGTCCGTCCCCGGCATGGTCCAGGACTTCACCGGAACCGACCTCTACAAGACCCTCAACGACCAGTTCGGCGACCAGTTCCAAGACCTCGTCGGCGAGGTGCAGAGCTTCCTGTCCGACATCGGCAACCTCGCCACCATCGGCGGCGGAGCCCTCGCGGTGGGCGCCTCGATCGCCTCCGGCATCTCCGGCGCGATCGTGGTGCTGGTGCTGACGCTCTACTTCCTCGCGACGCTCCCGGCCATGAAGCAGGGTCTGCTGCGCCTGGCGCCCGCGCGCGACCGGGACCGCGCGAGCGACATCAGCGAGCAGATCACCGACTCCGTGGGCGGCTACGTGATGGGCATGGTCGTGCTGGCGTTCTGCAACGCGACCCTCGCCCTCATCCTGTACGCGGTGCTCGGCCTGCCGTTCCCGCCGCTCATGGCCGCGATCGCGTTCTGCGTGACGCTCATCCCCCTCGTCGGCTCTGTGCTCTTCTGGATCATCGGCACGGGACTCGCGCTGTTCACCAACCCGATCGCGGCGCTGATCTTCGCCGCGATCTACCTCGTCTACATGCAGATCGAGGCGTATGTGCTCACCCCGCGGGTCATGAACCGCGCCGTGGCCGTGCCCGGCTCGCTCGTGGTCATCGGGGCGCTGGCCGGCGGCACACTGCTCGGTCTGCTCGGCGCCCTGGTCGCTGTGCCCGTGACCGCGTCGATCCTCATCATCATCAAGCAGGTCCTGGTCCCCCGCCAGGACGCCCGCACCTAGCCTCGGCACGCACACGGAAGCGCCCGGCCCCGCGAGGGACCGGGCGCTTCCGTCGAGCTCAGCTCAGGCGAGGTCGTTGTCGGCCAGCCACTGCTTCGCGATCTCCTCCGCCGACTTCTTGTCGACCGTGCTCTGCACGTTGAGGGCCACGAGCTCCTCGGCCGTCAGCTTCTCGCTGATGCCGTTGATCACGTCGGCGATCTCGTCGGCCACATCGCTCGACGCGATCGGCACGACGTTGGACGCCAGGATGATGTTCTCCGGGTCTTCCAGCGACACGATGTCCTCGGTCTGGAAAGCCGGGTCGGCCGAGTAGATGTCGGCCACCTGGATCTCACCGGCCAGCAGCGACTCGAGCGTGGTCGGGCCCGTGGCCGAGAACGCCAGGTCCACGCCGTAGACCTCCTTGGCCTTCGCGGGGCCGTAGGGGCGCTGCTCGAACTCCGGCGCCGCGCCGATCGTGACCGGGGTGGTGACCTTCGACAGGTCGGCGATCGTGGTGAGGCCGTTCTCCTCCGCGAAGCTCTTCAGCACCGTGTAGGTGTCCTGATCGGTCGCCTCGGCGTAGTCGAGGGCGGTGAGGCCGTCGGGCAGGGTCTCCTGCAGTGCGGCGTAGACGTCTTCCGGGCTGGTGGCGGTGGCGTCCTTGTCGAGGTACTCGAGCAGGTTGCCCGTGTACTCCGGGAACAGGTCGATCGCGCCGGACTCCACGTCGGGCATGTAGGCGTCGCGCTGACCGATGCTGAACTTGCGCTCGACGGTGAAGTCGGCCGCCTCCAGCGCCTGGGCGTAGATCTCGGCGATGATCTCGTTCGAGTAGTACGCCTGCGAGCCGATCACGATGGTGTCGCTGCCACCCGAACCGGAGTCCTCCGTCGGGGTGTCGAGCGGGTTGCTGCTGGTGCAGCCGGCGAGGACGAGCGCTGCGGCGATCGCGGCGCCGCCGGCGAGGGCGAAGCGGGACGTGCGTGCGGTGAACATGGGACTTCCTCTTCTCTGGGACCTGCGGATGCTGTGGTTCGGACGGATGCTGTGGTTCGGACGGATGCTGTGGCCTCGGTGGCGCTGTGGTTCAGGCGGGCGCCGGAGCGGGCGCGGCGACGGGCGCCTTGGCCCGGCGACGCTGCGGACGGGTGCGCACGCCGCGCGGGACGGCGGCGTGCTGCGCGAGGGCGAGCAGGAGGTCGACGATGAGGGCGAGCACCGCGACGAGGATCGCGCCGCCGAGCACCTGATCGAAGCGGCGCAGGGGGATGCCCTGGATGATCGGCCAGCCGAGACCGCCGAGGTTCACGTAGGCGGCGATCGTGACCGTGGCGATGACCTGCAGGAGCGCCGAGCGCAGGCCGCCGACGAGCAGCGAGAGCCCGAGCGGCACCTCGACCTTCCAGAACACCTGCCACTCGGTCATGCCCATGGCCCGCGCCGCGTCGAGCACCCGGCGGTCGATGGCCTCGAGTCCGGTGTACGCGCCCGCCAGCAGCGACGGGATCGCGAGCAGCACGAACGTGATGATCGCCGCGAGCGGGGTGCGCAGCACGCCCAGCAGCAGCACCAGGAGCACCATGAGGCCGAACGACGGGATGGCGCGCGCCGCTCCGGAGACCGCGACGGCGATCTCCCGACCGCGACCCGTGTGCCCGATCAGCCACCCGAGCGGCACGGCGATGACCGCGGCGATCACGACCGAGACGACCGTGTAGTAGATGTGCTGCCCGAACAGCACCGGCAGCGAGTACGCGCCCTGCCAGCGGTCGGGCGAGAACAGCCACGCGAAGGCCTCCGCGAACAGGTTCATGCGGCCGATCCGATCGCCGCCGTGCGGCCGGCCGCCGCCTTCGTCGCCGTCTTGGTGACCGCTCTCGTCCAGGGCATGAGCGCCCTGCCGACCAGGAGGAGCAGCAGGTCGACGATCAGGGCGATCACGACGACCGCGACCACGCCCGCGAAGACCTCCTCGATGATGCGGCGCTGCAGACCGTCGGTGAACAGGTACCCGAGGTTGCGCACGCCGATCAGGATGCCGACCGTGGCGAGCGAGATCGTGCTGACGGCCGTGACGCGCAGCCCCGCCAGGATCACCGGGCCGGCGAGCGGGAACTCGACAGCCCAGAAACGGCGGAACGGTGCGAAACCGGTCGCGGTGGCGGCCTGCCGCACGTCGTCGTCCACCGAGTCGAGGCCGTCGGCGACCGCGCGCACCAGGATGGCGACCGCGTAGATCGTGAGGGCGATCACCAGGTTCGGCTCGCTGATCGCGGAGTAGCCCAGCACCGCGGGCAGGAGGATCAGCAGCGCGAGCGAGGGGATCGTGTACAGCAGGCCCGTGAGCGCGATGATCGGGCCGCGCACCAGGCGGTAGCGCCAGGCCACCCACCCGAGCGGCAGCGACAGCACGAAACCGAGCACGATCGGCACGACGCTCTGCCGCAGATGCGCGACGGTGAGGTCGAGGATCAGGCCGAGGTTGTCGACCGCCCAGTTCACGGGGCCGCCTTCGCCGCGGCCGCCTCGTCGACCACGTCGTCGGGGGCGTCGACAATCGCGCCCTGGGTGCGGCCCTCGGAGTCGACCACGACCGTGCCGCGCGGCGTCTGCTTGAGGTGCAGCGCCCGGCGGCCACGGTCGGCACCGATGAACGCGGAGACGAACTCGTCGGCCGGATTCTCGATGATCTCGCTCGGGCTGCCCACCTGCACGACCCTGGCGCCCTTGTCGAGGATGACCACCTGGTCGCCCAGCAGGAACGCCTCGTCGATGTCGTGCGTGACGAACACGACCGTCTTGTCGAGCTCGTGCTGAAGCCGCAGCGTCTCCTGCTGGAGGTCGGCGCGCACGATGGGATCGACCGCGCCGAAGGGCTCGTCCATCAGGAGGATGTTCGGGTCGGCGGCGAGACCGCGGGCCACGCCGACGCGCTGCTGCTGCCCGCCCGAGAGCTGGCTCGGGTAGCGGTCGGCCAGAGCGTGGTCGAGGCCGACCGTGGTCATCAGCTCGCGCGCCCGCTGGTTCGCCTCCTTGCGCTTCACGCCGTTCAGGCGCAGCACGGTGGAGACGTTGTCGATCACGCTGAAGTGCGGCATGAGGCCGGAGTTCTGCATGACGTAGCCGATGCGGCGGCGCAGGGCCACCGGGTCGCCGGCGAGCACGCTCTCCCCGTCGATCTCGACCTCGCCCGACGTGGGCTCGACCATGCGGTTGATCATGCGCAGCAGCGTGGTCTTGCCGCAGCCGGACGAACCGACGAACACGGTGGTCTTGCGCGACGGCAGCACCAGGCTGAAGTCGTTCACCGCGAGCGTCCCGTCGGGGAAGCGCTTGGTGACGTGGCGGAACTCGATCATGAGGGGTTCTCTCCGACGGTCGTGCGGGCGAGGGCGCGGCTCAGGCCGACACCTCGACGCCCGGGGCGAAGGCGACGTAGCCCGAGAAGTCTTTTCCGACGCGGTCGAACGCCGACGGGTACGGGTGCGGGTACGACCAGGCGAGATCCTTGTGCAGCTCTCCGTCGGCCTCGATGGAGTAGTACTGGCACTCGCCCTTCCACGGACACGTGTACGGCGTGGGGCTCTCGACGAGCACGTCGGGCGAGACGGATGCGGGCGGGAAGTACCAATTGCCCTCGATGCGGATGAGGTCGTCCTGTGCGGCCTCGGCGATCACGGTTCCTGCGAGTACAGCCTTCATGGTCCTGCCTCCTCGGATGTGGGTTCGAGCGTATAAGACGCGTCCGACATCGGGTGATGCCTTGCGCGCGGGGTCGTCAATATGAGAAACAATCCGGATCGTGTTCGGTGCGGTCGCGGGATCGGATTGCCCGGCTCACGCCGAGTCGCGCCCGTAGCCCTCCAAGAGTCGCAGCCAGATCTCGCTGATGGTCGGGTACGAGGGCACCGCGTGCCACAGGCGCGCGATGGGCACCTCGCCCACGATCGCGACGGTCGCGGCCTGCACGAGCTCCGCCACCTCCGGGCCGACGAAGGTCGCCCCGATCACGACGTCGCGGTCGGTGTCGATCACGAGTCGCGCCTGCCCGGCGAACCCGTCCTCGTACAGGCTCGCGCCGGCGACCCACCCGAGGTCGTAGTCCACGACCTGCACGGCCGTGCCCGCCTCGCGCGCCGCGGCCTCGGTGAGTCCGACGGAGCCGACCTCCGGGATGGAGAAGGTGACCTGGGGGACCGCGGCGTGATCGGCCGTCGCGGCGTGCCGGCCCCACGGGGCGTCGTCGACCTCGCCGCCGTTCGCCCTGGCTGCGATCACGTCGCCCGCCGCCCGCGCCTGGTACTTGCCCTGGTGGGTCAGCAGCACCCGCCCGTTCACGTCGCCGACCGCGTACAGCCAGTCCACCCCGGGCACCCGCAGCGTGTCGTCGGTCTCGATCCAGCGTCCGGGTTCGAGCCCCACGACCTCCAGGCCGATATCGGCGCTGCGCGGCGAACGGCCGGTCGCGACGAGCACCTCGGCGGCCGTGACCTCCTCGCCGCTGTCGAGCGTGATGGTCACGCCGTCGTCGCCGCGGCGCACCGCCGTGGTGCCGGTGTTCGTGCGCACGTCGACGCCGAGCTCTTCGAGGCCGGCCGTCACGCGCTGCCCCGCGAACGGCTCCATGCCGCCCAGCAGCCCGCTGCGCGCGAGCAGGGTCACGCGCGAGCCGAGGGCGGCGTACGCCGTGGCCATCTCGACCGCGACGACACCGCCGCCGATCACCGCGAGGCTCTCCGGCAGCTCTTCGGCGCTGGTGGCCTCGCGACTGGTCCACGGGGAGGCCTCGCGGAGCCCGTCGATCGGCGGGATCACGGCGTCGGAGCCCGTGCTGATCGCGACCGCGTGCCGGGCCCGCAGCACCCGGGTGGCGCCGTCGGCGTCGGTCACGGTGACCTCGCGCTCGCCCGTGAGACGCCCGTGGCCGCGCGCCAGGTCGATGCCGGCCGACTGCAGCCACGACACCTGCCCGTCGTCCGACCAGTTGCTCGTGAAGCTGTCGCGGCGCTCGAACACGGCCCGCACGTCGAGCGTGCCGGTCACCGCCTGCGACGCCCCGGCCACGTGCTGCGCCGCCCGCAGCGCCTGCGCCGAGCGCAGCAGCGCCTTCGACGGCATGCACGCCCAGTAGGAGCACTCGCCGCCCACCAGTTCGCTCTCCACGATGATGGCGGTGAGCCCGCCCTGCACGGCCCGGTCGGCGACGTTCTCGCCCACCGGCCCCGCACCCACCACGATCAGGTCGTACTCGTCGGTCTTGTCGGCAGTCATGCGTCGCACCTCTCCGTCGCCCGTGTCAGGCAAGTCTTGCTCATGACGAACGTCGAGTCACGGGCGCGTTGTTCCCGCCGCGCCGAAACTGCTCGGAGACGAGACGCTCCGGTCGCGTCGGCGCGCGACGGCGACCGGAGCGGCGGACGACGTCAGGCGACGGCGGCGCGCTCGCGCGTGTCCGCGAACGCCCGCGGGTACGCCCGGCGCAGCGCCACCACGATCAGCGTGGCCGCGGCGACCTTGATCAGATCGCCGGGGAGGAACGCGAGGGCCGACAGCGCGGTGAGGTCGAGCGGCACTCCCGTGACGAGGGCCTGCACGGGGATGCCGAACGCGTACACCACGAGCACGCCACCGACGAGCGCGGAGAGCGCGACCCGCCACCACGCCGGGCGACCGGTGCGCAGGACGAGCCCGATCACGACGACGCCCGCGATCCAGCCGAGCATGTACCCCGCGGTCGGCCCCACGAACACGCCGACGCCGCCGCGCCCGCCCGCGAGCACCGGCAGGCCGATCGCGGCGAGCGCGAGCACGACCAGGATCGACAGCGGGGCGACGCGCGGCCCGAGGACGAGTCCGGCGAGCATGACGCCGAGGGTCTGCGCGGTGATCGGCACCCCGCCGGGCAGCGGCACGACGACCGTGCCGAGCACGATGATGAGGGCGGCGAAGACGGCGATGCGGCCGAGCGTCGCACCGGTGTCGCGGGAGGTGGGGGTCATCGGGTGTCCTTCCTGAACGGTGTTCACCTGAACACCGTTCAACAGAGTAGGGAGGCCGATGCCCTCCGCGCAAATCACTCCGCGTCGGGAACGAGCACGACCTTCCCGCGCTGACGGCGATGCTGGATGGCGTCGTGCGCGGCGGCGGCATCGGTCAACCGGAACACGTCGACGGGCGGGTCGACCCGCCCGTCGGCCACGGCCGCGAGGGCCGCCGTCTCGAGCACCCGGAGGTCGGCGATGGCCCGGCCCAGCGGCACGGTCACGGTGAGCGAGTTCTGCACGATGTCGTCGCCGTCGACACGGAGGAGTTCGCCGCTCGACCATCCGATGATCACGACGCGGGAGCCGCGCCCGAGCGACTCGAGCGCCGCGCGTCCCGTCGGACCCCCGACCCCGTCGAGCAGGACCGTCGGCACCGCGCCGTCCAGGAGGCCGGTCAGACGATCCGGCCACGCGTCGTCGGTCGCATCGAGCGGCAGCAGGCGCGCGGCGGAGTGCTCGACCCGACGCCCGAGCTGCGCCACCACCGCGCGCTTCGCCTCGCCACCGTAGAGCGCGACCACGGTCGCCCCGACCGAGAGCGCGAGCTGCGCGACCTGGCTGCCCAGTCCGCCCGAGGCACCGGTGACCAGGACCACGTCGTCCGCGCCGATCTGCGCCGCCTGCCACACGAGCTGCGCCGTGCGCCCGCTGCCGATCGCCGCGACCGCCTGCGGGAACGGCACGTGCGCGGGCACCGGGTGGAGCGCAGCAGCCGCCGCGAGGGCGAACTGCGCATACCCGCCGCTGCGGAAGCCGACGTGCGCGACCACCCGCGCGCCGAGAAGGTCGGCGTCGACGCCCGCACCCACCGCATCGACGATCCCCGCGACCTCGCGCCCCGGGGTCATCGGCAGCACGGGGCGCGGCATCGACGGGGGCGCCGCGTCGCGCCGGATATCGAGGTCGACCGCGTGCACGCCTGCCGCCGCGACGCGGATGCGCACCTCGCCCTCGCCGGGCTCCGGTACCGGCACCCGTTCGATCCGCAGCACGTCGGACTCGCCGAACTCGCGCTGCACGATCGCCGCCATCGTCGCCACCGGCGCCGCGCCGTCTCCACCCCGCCGAGCGGCCGTCGTCTCCACACCCGTCACGTTCCCGCCCCTCACATCCGTGCCCGTCGTGCCCGTACCCGTCATGTCTGCACTCCTCCCGCTTCCGCCTGCCATCGCTTCTCCCGCTCTCCCCGATCCCGCGCTTCCCGGATCCGCCGTGCGGAGGATCCGGGTCGCCAGATCACGCGCGCGCCTCCGTGCTGGCACCCCCGGCGCGAACCCTCGGCGCGAGCACGGCGGCCGCCAGCGCGAGCAGCGCCGCCAGCGCGAACACACCGAGGAAGGGATCGGCGGCGGCCAGCGCGAGGAAGACCATGCTCGTCACCGCGAGGGCCAGCGCGCTGCCGAACGAGTCGGCCACCGTCATCGCACCGCTGTTGAACCCCTGCGTCTCCGGGGTCGACAGGGCGAGGGTGAGCGCGCTCGACCGCGGACTCATCAGGCCCATCCCCGCCCCCGCCACCACCCAGGCGGCCGCGATCAGCACCGCGTCCGCCTCGAACGCGGTGATCGCGACCGTCAGCAGGATCCCTCCGAGCACGAGAGCCGTCCCGAGGCGCACCGCGGTCACGCTCGACAGCCGCATGCCCATCCGCCCCTGCACGGTCGCGGCGAGCGACCATGCGAGGGCGCCGCCGGTGAGTGCGAGCCCGGCGACCGTCGGCGTCAGGGCGTAGCGGTCGGTGAGCAGATACGGCAGATAGATCTGCGCACCGAAGAACGCGGCAGCGGCGAGACCGCGCACCAGGATCACCGACGGCAGGCCGCGCACGGCCCGCAAGGTGCCGCGCGGGACCAGCGGTCGCACGGCGATGAGCGCCACGACGACCGCGACGACGGCCAGCGCCGGGCCGACGCCGGGCACGTCGCCCACCAGGTTCAGGGCGAGCACCGCGACCGCCGCCAGCACCGACCAGCCGAGCCGGGCGACCGCCCACGGCGTCGCCGCGTCACCCTCGTTCGACAGCCCCCGCAGCGCCGGCACGATCATCAGCAGCGCGACGAGCACCAGCACGACGACGCCGAGGAAGACCCAGTGCCAGCTCCACAGCTCGGTCACCGCGCCCGCGATCGTGGGACCGATCAGCGAGGGGATCACCCACGCGGCGGCGAACCCGGCGAAGATCGCGGGGTGCAGCGCCTGCGGGTAGACCCGGGCGACCACCACGTACAGCGCCACCATGAGCCCGCCGCTGCCCAGGCCCTGCGCGAACCGGCCCGCGACCAGCACCTCCATGCTCGGCGCGAGTCCCGCGATCAGGAGGCCGACCACGAACAGCACGATCGAGGAGTACAGCGGGGCGACCGGACCGCGTCGATCCGCCCAGTTGCCCGCCGCGACCATGCCGATCACGCTCGTGGCGAGCGGTCCGGCGAAGGCGAGCGCATACAGCCGCTCGCCGTCGAGGTCGGCGCTCACGGCGGGCATCACCGTCGTCACCGCCAGCGACTCGAACGCGCCGAGGAACACCAGGGCGCACGCGCCGATCGTGATCCACACGTACTCGCCGCCGAGGATGCGGGGGGTGGGTGGCGTGGGTGGCGTGGACGGCGCGGCGCGCCCGGTCTCGGTGGTCATGAGGTCGACCGTAGAACCTCAAGTTTCCTTGAGGTCAAGCGGATGACGCGCATCCGCGACGCATCGGCTCAGCGCAGCGGGAGGATGCTCGTGGGCGCCGGGGCCTGCGCCTCATGCCGCACGCCGAGCGGCGCACCCGTGCGCTCGTCGAGGTCGAGCAGCGTCACCGTGTCGGAGCGCTGCCCGGCGACGAGCAGCTTGCCCTGATACACGAGGTGATGGCGCGGCCAGTCGACTCCGGAATCGGCGAGCGCCACCGGCTCCAGCGCCTCCCCACTGCCGCGCACACGCAGCGCCGCGATCGTGTTGCTGCCGCGCAGCGCCGTGTACAGGAACTGCCCGTCGCGCGTGCGGGCGAGCTCGGCGGGGAAGTCACTGCCGACCTGCGCCACCGGGCTCGCGGTCGTCGCCGACACCACGCTCCAGGTGCCGTCGGCCGCCGCCGCCAGGGTGAACACCTCGCACGAGTACTCCGTGACCACGTGCAGGTGCCCGCTCGGATGCACGACCATATGACGCGGTCCCGTGCCCTGCGGCAGCACGACATCCTGGTCGAGCGTCAGCCCGCTGCCGGTCAACCGCCAGAACCGCACGAGGTCGAAGCCGAGATCGGTCGTGACCACGCGGCCGTCGGGCAGGAACGCGGCCGAGTGCGCGTGCGAGGCGCGGTCCGGTCCGCCGTAGGGGTCGGTCGCGGCCACACCGTCGCCCGCGGGGGTCGCGGGGGCGGCGTCGGGGTCACCCTCGCCGAACAGCGCCGCGCGCAGTGCCGCCGCCGCATCCTCCTTCGCCGGCACGAGCCGTCCGTCCGCCGCGATGCCGAACCGCACCACGCGTCCGTCGCCGTAGCAGCTCGCGATGAGGGTCTGCCCGGTCGGAGACACCGCGACGTGGCACACGCCGTCGCCCGTCGCCACCGGATCGCCCAGGGGCGCGAGGGCCGTGTCACCCGTGCGCGCGAAGGCCTGCACGGCCGCATCACCCTCCAGCGCCGCGTACACCACGTCGAGACCCGGGTGCTGCGCGAGCCACGACGGCGACGGGGTCGCCGTCACCGCCCCGCGATACGCGAGAGTGCTCGCCTCACGACCCTCGTCGCCCGCGAGCACGCCGATGCCCTCGGCGGAGCCGTCCATCGCGGGGCCGTAGCCGCCGAGCCAGAAGCGCGTCACGGTCGTCTCCCCTCGATCAGTCGAGCAGGTCGTGGCGCACGATCACCTGATCGCGCTCGGGGCCCACACCGATCACCGAGATGCGCGTGTTGCTCATCTGCTCCAGCGCCAGCACGTAGTCCTGCGCCGTCTGCGGCAGGTCCTCGAAGGTGCGCGCGGTCGAGATGTCCTCGCTCCAGCCGGGGAAGTACTCAAGGATCGGCTTCGCGTGGTGGAAGTCGGTCTGGTTCACCGGCACCTCGTCGAAGCGCTCCCCGTCGACGTCGTAGGCGACGCACACCGGGATCTGCTCGAGCCCGGTGAGGATGTCGAGCTTGGTCAGCACGAGGTCGGTGATGCCGTTGATGCGCGTGGCATAGCGGGTGATCGGCGCGTCGTACCAGCCGACGCGGCGCGGCCGCCCGGTCGTGGTGCCGAACTCGAAGCCCTGCTTGCGCAGCCACTCGCCCTGCTCGTCGAACAGCTCGGTCGGGAACGGGCCGGAGCCCACGCGCGTCGTGTACGCCTTGACGATGCCGACGATGCGGTCGAGCGCACCGGGACCGACACCGGAACCCGTCGAGGCCCCACCGGCCGTGGCCGACGACGACGTGACGAACGGGTAGGTGCCGTGGTCGATGTCGAGCATGGTGGCCTGGCCGCCCTCGAACACCACGACCTCGCCGCGGTTCAGGGCCTGGTCGATGAGGTAGCCGGTGTCGGCGACCATCGGGCGCAGCCGCTCGGCGTACGACAGCAGGTCGTCGACGATCTCGTCGCACGTGACGGCGCGGCGGTTGAAGACCTTCACCAGCAGGTGGTTCTTCTGGTCGAGCGCGCCCTCCACCTTCTGGCGCAGGATGTTCTCGTCGAACAGGTCCTGCACCCGGATGCCGACGCGGTTGATCTTGTCGGCGTACGCGGGACCGATGCCGCGGCCCGTCGTGCCGATGTTGCGCTTGCCGAGGAAGCGCTCGGTGACCTTGTCGAGCGTGCGGTGATACTGCGTGATGATGTGCGCGTTCGCGCTGACCTTGAGGCGCGACACGTCGATGCCGCGGGCCGACAGGGCCTCGAGCTCCGAGAACAGCACCTCCAGGTCGATGACCACGCCGTTGCCGATGACCGGGGTGACCCCGGGCGACAGGATGCCGGAGGGCAGCAGGTGCAGCGCGTACTTCTCGTCGCCGACGACGACGGTGTGCCCGGCGTTGTTGCCGCCGTTGAACTTCACCACCCAGTCGGTGCGCTCACCGAGAAGATCGGTGGCCTTGCCCTTTCCTTCGTCGCCCCACTGCACGCCGACGATCACGATTCCTGGCATGGGTTCTCCCCTGCTTTCGCCGGGTTTGCACCGGCCGATGAGCTGGCCCTCTTCGGGCGTCCCCATCCTATCGGGCGGCCTCCGACACCCCTCCGGCGGTGGATGCGGCTGAGGGCGGCGTCACTCGACCTCACGACGGAAGCGCGCGAAGCACTCGATCGCGCTGTCGCGGCCATCCTCGCCGTCGAGGTCCGCGATGTCCTCGATCCGGGCGGTCATCGATCTGGCGAGATCGCGGATCCCCGACCCGTCGTTCTCGAACAGGGGCCCTCGCGCGGACAGCGACGACTGCGCGTCGACCAGAGACGACTCGCCCCGCTCGAGCCGCTGCATCGCGTGCGTCATCTCCGCGAGGACCGAGCGGTTGTAGTCCGACAGCATGGCTGGCCTTTCGGTGGGGATGGACGCTCAGCGCGTCCGTACGAGGCGGTTCGACGAGCGGAGCCGCTCCGGCATCACACGCGCCGTCGCCGTCGCCAGCCTGCGATCGTCGGGGTCGCCGAGAAGGGGCACGAAATCCTCGGGAAGCCAGGAATCCCGGTCCTCCGAAGGTTCCGGAGCCGGGGACGTGCGGGAGATGTGGAGGAGGCCGTTGGCGGACTCACGCAGCTCGCCGTCGACGAGATGCGGGCGCACGAGTTCGGCGTAGTCGGGAGCGAACCAGCTCAACCAGGGCGCCTCGACGGGGAGCCCGGTCCACTCGCCCCACTTCGCGCCCGCCACCGGCGGCTGGTATCTCGACGGCCGCACGTCCGCGCACGCGTAGAAGCTGCCGCAGCGCGCGGCCAGGTCAACGAAGAACGCCTCGACGGCCGCGGCCGGACGTGGCTTCACCAGTGTCGTCGCGTCGAGCACCAGCCCGAGACGCTGGCGCTCCCCGATCTGCTGATGCGACCACTCCTCGAGGTACCCGTACTCCAGCGGCTTGCGTCCGGCGATCCGCATCCGGTCCGTGGCGCACTCCTCCCGGTAGAACCGGTCGAACCCCGCTGCGCCTTCCTTCGCGAACTTCAGCGTCGGCGACCAGTGGCCGAACGCCCGGGGCAGCGCCCGCGGGAACAACTCCTCGGCCGCCGCGACGTAGTGCGCGGCGAAGTCGGCACTGTGCTCGTCGATGACGCGGAACCACTCCAGGTGCAGGAACAGCTCAGGCTCCGCGGGACGTGCGGCGGGCGGGGGCGGATCCTCGGTCTGCGCGTCGACCACCACGCCGTCGACCCGTGTGGCCAGCCGCGCCGCGAACGCGAGGGCGAGGGCCGTGTTGGCCTCGACCTCCTCGTCGTACGCCACGGAGATGCTGTAGTGCACGCGTCGCCCGGCGAGGTCGGCCCGCCCCTCCGGCATCTCCTCGCGATCCCGGCGGCTCGGTCCGTCGACGAGGAAGCAGTGGGAGCCCCCCTGCGCGCGCACCACCGCCGAGATCCCCGCGGGTTCCGCGGTCACGTCGGCATGGAGCGCGGCGTCCTCCGTGATCACTGAGACCAGGTCACGCGGTCGCAGCGAGCGCTTCCCGTAAACCTCAACGTCGTACGACACCGTGCATCCCCTCCCGTGCGCGTCTCCCCATCCTGACGTACCGCCGTGCCGTCGCCGGACCCGGGGGCGTCAGTGCCACCCCTCGGAGACCACTGTCGTCATCGGGTGCCGCCCTCACGCAGGGGGATGTCGGTGCGTGCGCCGGCTGCGACGCGGACGAAGCGGTCGATGCCCTCCGGATGCGCGTCACTGACGTTCAGCAGTGCATGGAACGGGGTCGGCGGCCGAGCGTGGACCGCAGGACCGTCCACCGGCTCCGACCAGGATTCACCTGCGAAGTGCAGCGTCCGCAAGAACGCTTCCAGGTCGAGCGGATCGTCGACCAGGACCTCTTCCGCGCGCTCGACGACGAGGACGTAGGCACTCGCCGGCAGCCATTCGTCCAGGGAGCGGAGGCAATCGCTCAGCGCCGGCCAGTTCTCGCCGAAGCCGTCGAAGAACTGGAGAGCGGCACCGAACTCGTTCATGAGTCCTTCGTAGGACCGCATCTTCCATCCGCGCAGGGTGCGCACGCACACGTCGTCCCGTCCTGGCTCCGCGTAGAACCACGAGGGGATCCATTTCTCGCGACCTGGCTCGCCGTGACCGACGTACACCCACGGGCCGCCCGTCGTCCAGAGGAAGTCCCGCGCGGTCGACGAGGGACCTGCACCCGATTGTTCGAGCGTCATCGGCGTCCCTCCCCCGGCCGCGCGCCCGACCTGGCTTGCACGTCGCGCGCCCGCGCATAGTGCGCCTCGATGCGCAGGGCCTGGGGCGAGCCCGCGGCGGGATAGCGCAGAGACGCCGGCATGACGGCGGCTGCCCTGCGGCATCGCTCGTCGACGGCGGGGTCGAACACGCCCCGGAAGTCGGCGGGGATCCAGGGGTCGCCGCTCAGTGCGCGCAGCTCCTCCGCCTCGGCGGGGTGCTCGGTCCAGCGCAGCAGGGTTCCCCGCGCCGCGGCCGTCGTTCGCGCGGGGTCGAGGTGCGGCGCGACGAGCTCGGCGTACTCCGGGCCGAACCAGGTGAGCCACTGCGGGTCGGTCGGCAGCCCGCTCCACGGGTCGTCGAGCGTCACGTCCATGGACGGCTGAGCGGTTCCGTATCGCCTCGTGCTGACCTCGGCGAAAGCGAAGAAGGAGCCGGTGCGTTCGGCGAGGGCGACCACGAACGACTCGACGGCGCCGAGAGCCTTGAGCTTCACGAGCCGATCGAGCTCGAACTTCAGCCCGATCGTCTGCGTGCGCCGGCTCAGGTCGTTGGTCCAGCCGTCGATGGTCCCGTGCTCGATCGGCTTGCCGGCGAGGATGAGGGTGCCGATGTAGCAGGACTCGCGGTACATCGTGTCGAACAGGGCGTCGTCGTCGCGGGGGAACCGCCCCTGGAATGGTTCGTGCGTGCCGAAACGCGAGGGCACCCCCGGCCGGAAGAACTCGCGAGCGGTGCGGAGATAGATCGCGGCGAGGTCCTGGTCGTTCCGGTCGTCGAGCAGGCGATACCAGCGGAGGTGCAGGAAGCGCGGGCGCGGGGGCTCGGGTTCCGGCGCGGGCTCTGGTTCGCGCGGCTCGACGGTCTGCGAGTCGATCACCGTGCCGTCGATGCGCTCCGCCAGCCGCGCCGCGAAAGCCGTCGCCGCCGCCAGATCGCGCTCGTCGACACGGAACGAGAACCCTCCGTCGGACTGCACGGCATACGGCACGTGGATGCTGTAGAGCACCGTGGAGCCGGCCGCCTCCGTCCACTCCTCCGGGATGTCCTCCGGCTCCAGCAGATTGGGCCCGTCGAGCTCGAACGCCGCCGCACGGCCGCGCTTGTGCACGATGGAGGAGATCGTCTGCGCGCGCCGGTCGACCGTGGCCTTCAGTCCCCGCACCGACGACACCACCTTCGCGAGTTCCTTCGCCGTCAGCGAGACCTTTCCGTACACCTCGAGGTCGTACGACATCGAGCCACCCCCTCCGCATCGTCTGCCCCATCCTGTCGTACGCAACGGACACCGGGTGGCGGTGGGCAGGATTCCGTGCCGCTACAGTGTGCGACGGAGGTCGGTATGACACGGTGGTGGCCCTACGCGCGGCTCGCAGCATCGGCTCTCGCCGTGGCGGCCATCGTCGCCCAGCTCCTGCGCACGCTGGAGATCGCGCGCGACGCCGACACCGCGTGGGGCGGCCACCTCCCCACCGTGATCGCGAACTTCTTCAGCTTCTTCACGATCGAGTCGAACGTGCTCGCGGCGGTCGCCCTCGCCGCCGGGGCCGTGTGGGCGCTGCGCCACCGCGACACGACCGACCCCGAGCCGCGCTGGCTCGCGGTCCTGCTGATGTGCGCGAGCAGCTACATGATCGTGACCGGCGTCGTCTACAACACCCTCCTGCGCGGCATCGCCCTGCCGCAGGGTGCCACGGTCGCGTGGTCGAACGAGGTGCTGCACGTCGTGATCCCCCTGCTGATGCTGCTCGACGTGCTGGTCGCCCCGCGTCGACGCGCACTGCGGTGGAGCGCCGTCGCGGTCGCGGCGGTCTTCCCGATCGTCTGGGTCGTGTACACCCTGGTGCGCGCGAACCTCGTGGTCTCCCCGGGGACGGGCGAGCACTGGTGGTACCCCTACCCGTTCCTCAACCCGCACCAGCCGGGCGGCTACGGGACCGTGGCGCTGTATGTGCTGCTGATCGCCGCGATCATCCTCGCCACCGCCGCACTGGTCGTGTGGGTCGGCCGCCGACGGGGTGTCGTCCGCGCGCAGTGACGGCGCGGTCAGTCGAGCGCGCGTCCGCTGCGCGCGGCGGCCGCGGCCAGCTGACGGTCGAACGTCGCGAGACGGCACCCGTGATGCACGGCCGTGGCGAGCACACACGTGTCCCGCATCTTCAACCGGTGCTCGGCGCGCAACCGTGCAAGAGCCAGCGGCTCGTCAGGGCCGAGGGCCGCGACCTCGACGCCGATCTCTTTCAGGTCGTCCCAGGCCTGAGCCTCGCGACCGACCCTGGCCGGCCCGACCAGCACTTCGGCGAGCGTGAGCGGATGCACCAGGTACGGCGGCGGCGTGCGCTCGAGCATCTCCAGTGCCGCCCGGTGGTGCGCGTCGCGGTCGTCGAGCAGACCGATGAGCACACCCGCGTCGACGACGATCACTCGTCCCAGCCTTCGCGGACGCGCTCCAGGTAATCGTCGCCGTAGACACCCGAGTACCGTCCGGCGAGAGAACGGAGTCGCTGCGCCCGCCGGGCATCACGCTCATCCGCGTGCTCTTCGACAGCGCGGGCGCCCTCCTCGAGAAGGAGGAGGATCAGGGCACTGTCGCGCTCCTCCTCCGGCCACCGCCGTCGTGCCACGTCAAGGGCGCGGGCGACCTGCGGCGTGTGCGTGATGTTGGTCCGCGGGTGCTTGGTCGGCATGCGTCAAGTGTAACACCAGCAGTCTGCGGTGTAACACCGACGTCGACGAAAGCGGACATCACCCGGGTGATCGCCCGCCGCTGATCTTGTGGAGCGCGTGACCCGGTGTCACGCTACCCCTGTCGCCACCGAACCGTTGGGTGCAGCGGACGGTGGCGTCGGGCTCCGCCCTTTACCCCGCCAAGGACGGCACCCGACGAGGTGCTCTCGCGCCGCCCAGGGGGCTGATCGTCGCGAGAGCACCCCGACGAATCCGATCAGGCGGGCAGCAGCGCCTCGCGCTCGTCGTCGTCCGCCGCCGGGTCGCCGGTGAGCAGCGCCGCACCACGGGCATCCGGGTCCACGTCGAGGTAGCGGTCGAGCGAGTCGTCGAGCTCCTCCAGCCAGGGCGTGTGATGCACGGCGGCGAGGGTGCCCGTCATGACCGAGGCGTACACGCGGTCGCGGTACCCCATGATGTCCGCCTTCTTGTCGCGCTTCCACGCCAGGAAGATCTCGACGACGCGGTCGAGGTCGAACGCCGGATAGTCGGTGCACTCCAGGAGGTCACGGATGTAGTCCGCCTGGAAGCGGATCTCGGTCGCCGCCGAGTCGATCCGGTCGAAGCGCTCCCGCCACTGCGCGATCGAGGCCGCCCGCTCCGCCTCGTCGGGGAGCTCGATGCGACCGAGGATCACGTCGCGCACGAACCACGCCTGCGCGTCGAACATGTTGAACGTGAACCACTGGTCCTGCGCGCCCAGGTACGCCAGCCGCGGGTTCTGCTGCCACAGCACACCGCGGTAGAGCCCGTCCGGGTAGACGTTGTTGGGCGACGACAGTGCGAGGTCGCCCGGGAGGAAGGGGTACCGGTGCAGGTAGCCGGTGCAGAGGATCACCGCATCCACGCGCGTGGAGGTGCCGTCGGCGAAATGCGCCACGCTGCCGTCGAACCGTTGCACGACCGGACGCTCCTCGAAGCCCTCCGGCCAGTCGTACCCCATCGGCGCGGAGCGGTAGCTGGCGGTGACGGAGCGGGCGCCCATCTTGAACGCCTGGCTGCCGATGTCCTCGGCGGAGTAGCTCGACCCGATCACGAGCACGTCGCGGCCGGCCAGCGCTTCGGCACCGCGGAAGTCGTGCGCGTGCGAGATCGATCCGGGGAAGGTCTCGATGCCGTCGACGTGCGGCACGTTCGGGAAGGAGAAGTGCCCGCTGGCCACCACCACGCGGTCGAACTCCTCCGTGGTCGTCGCTCCCGTGGGCAGGTGCTCGCTGGTGAGCGTGAACACCTCGCGCTCGTCGTCGAACTCCACCCAGCGCACGGCGGTCTGGAAGCGGATCAGGTCGCGCACCCGCGTCTTCGCGAGGCGTCCGGCGATGTAGTCCCACAGCACGGGGCGCGGCGGATACGACGAGATCGGACGGCCGAAGTGCTCGTCGAAGGTGTAGTCGGCGAACTCCAGCGCCTCCTTCGGGCCGTTCGACCACAGGTTGCGGTACATGCTGGAGTGCACGGGCTCGCCGAACTCGTCCAGTCCGGTGCGCCAGGTGTAGTTCCACTGGCCGCCCCAGTCGGCCTGCTTCTCGAAGCAGACCAGGTCGGGGATGTCCGCCCCCGCACGGGCCGCGGACTCGAAGGCCCGCAGCTGTGCCATCCCCGAGGGGCCGGCACCGATGATCGCTACTCGTTCACTGTTCGTCACGTATGGTCCTCACACTCGTCGTCATGTATCGGGCGCAGCCGTATCCGGGTGAGGAGGACAGTCCTTCTCCGGGGGGAGCGGAACGCTCGACCTGCCCGGACAGTGGCTGCTCTTCGACGTTAGCAGTGCCCCACCGGCGGCCTGGCGGGAAAGCGACGACGGCTGTCGCTCCCGAGGATCGCCCGCTGTCGGAGGCCGGTGGGAGGATCGGACGGTGCCGCACACCCCCACGCCAGAGCCCACGGTCGAGCAGCGCGCGCCCGACCGCCGTCAGGGCGTGCTCGTCCTCCTCGCCGCCGTGGTCACGGTGGTGCTCTGGGCCTCGGCGTTCATCGGCATCCGCGGAGCGGGCCCGCACTACGACCCCGGTGCGCTCGCGCTGCTGCGCATGGCCGTCGGCACGCTCGCGCTGACGGTGATCGCGCTCCGCCACGGCATCCGCCTCCCCGACCGGCGGCAGTGGCTGCTCATCGTGCTGTGGGGCGTCGGCTGGTTCTGCGTGTACAACCTGGCCCTGAACAGCGCGGAGCGCACGCTCGACGCGGGGACGGCGGCGATGGTGGTCAATCTGGCTCCGCTCATGGTGGTGGTGTTCAGCGGACTGTTCCTGCGGGAGGGCTTTCCTCGCCCGCTGATCATCGGCGCACCCATCGCGTTCCTCGGCGTGGTGCTGATCGGCATGAACTCCACGAGCAGCACCGGTCCGGACATCACCGGGCTCCTGCTCGCTCTGCTGGCCGCGGTCATGTACGCCGGATGCACGCTGCTGCAGAAGCACCTGCTGAGCGGGGGTGCCGACGCGACCACGCTCACGTGGCTCGGCGCGGCCGCGGGCACGGTCGCCCTGCTGCCGTGGATCGGTCCGCTCGTGGCCGACGTGCAGTCCGCGCCCCTCGACGCGACCCTGTGGGTGGTGTACCTGGGCGTGTTCCCCACGGCGATCGCGTTCACCACCTGGGCGTACGTGCTGCAGCGCAGTACCGCGGGCAAGACCTCCGCCACGACCTACGTCGTCCCGGCGCTCGCGATCCTGATGTCGTGGATGATCCTGGGCGAGGTGCCGACGCCGCTCATGTTCGTCGGTGGCGCCCTGTGCCTGCTCGGGGTGCTCATCACGCGCCTGCGCTGGCGCCGCGCCCGCTGATCCGCGGGTTCCCCGAGGCCGACGCCGCCCTGTTCGGCGGGCGCGCGTCCCGTCGTTGCGATTACGCTGGTCGGCGGAGGGGCACGACGTGGTCCCGCGTGTGAACGAGGGAGACGAACCGACCGATGACCGAGCCCGACGCGCAGACTCCACCGACGATCTCCGCACCCCCGCCCCCGCCCGCTCCCTCCGCCGCGACCTCGCCCGCCGCCACCCCGGCTCCGACGCCCGCGCCCGGCGAGAAGCCCGCACCCACCGAGGCCGAGATGGCCCGCGCCACCGGCGTGCTGAAGACCATCTCCGACGCGTACTCGGCGAAGATGGTCGGCCAGGAGCGCCTGCGCACCAGCCTGCTCGTCTCGCTCATCGCGGGCGGCCACATCCTGCTGGAGAGCGTGCCGGGTCTCGCGAAGACCACCGCCGCGAGCACCCTGGCCGACACCGTGAAGGCGCAGTTCAAGCGCATCCAGTGCACGCCCGACCTGCTGCCCAGCGACATCACGGGCAACCAGATCTACGACGCCGCGACCGGCACGTTCCGCACCGTGCTCGGCCCCGTGCACGCCAACTTCGTGCTGCTCGACGAGATCAACCGCTCCAGCGCCAAGACCCAGAGCGCGATGCTCGAGGCGATGCAGGAGCACCAGACCACGATCGGCGGCGAGATCCACCCGCTGCCGAAGCCGTTCCTGGTGATCGCGACGCAGAACCCCATCGAGCAGGAGGGCACCTACGAGCTGCCCGAGGCGCAGATGGACCGGTTCCTGCTGAAGGAGATCGTCGAGTACCCGAGCCCCGCCGACGAGTTCGAGATCCTCAGCCGCATCGACTCCGGCGTGCTCGACCCCGACCGGCACGTGTCCAGCGCCGTCACGCTCGACGACGTGCACCTGCTGCAAGACGTCGCGAGCCGCATCTACGTCGACCCCGCGATCCGCAACTACATCGTGTCGCTCGCCTACGTCACCCGGAATCCGGCGCCGTACATCGGCGAGGAGCGCGCCCGCTACATCAAGTACGGCGCCAGCCCCCGCGCGAGCATCGCGTTCCTGCAGGCGTCGCGGGCCCTCGCCCTCCTGAACGGACGCGCGCACGTGCTGCCGGAGGACATCCGCGCCCTCCGGCACCTCGTGCTGCGCCACCGCGTGCTGCTGACGTTCGAGGCCGACGCCGAGGGCATCCGCAGCGAGGAGATCATCGACCAGATCTTCGCCTCGGTCCCCACGCCCTGACGCACCGCCATGGCCAGCCTGATCACCCAGGTGAAGAGCAAGCTCTTCATCCACTCGTCGCGCAAATCCCTGCACGCGCTCGACGGCGCCTACGCGTCGCTGCTGCACGGACGGAGCCTCGACTTCGAGGACCTGCGCAAGTACGAGTACGGCGATCAGGTGCGCGACATCGACTGGCGCGCGACCGCCCGGCTGGGCACCCCGCTGGTGAAGCGGTCGCGGGCCACGCGCATGCACACCGTGATGTTCGTGGTGGACACCGGTCGCTCGATGGCCGCCCTGGCCGCCGACGAGCGCTCGAAGAAGGAGCTCGCGATCCTGGCCACCGGGGCCCTCGGCGTGCTCACGCTGCGCCACGGCGACGACTTCACCGTGGTCTACGGCGATGCGTCCAGGGTGCGCCGCCTGGCTCCCGGTCGCAGCGAGGGCGCCCTCGAGCACGCCCTGCGCACACTCGATCGCGCGGTGGACGACGCGGCGGCCCCGAGCGACCGCGACGCGCTGCTGTCGTTCGTCACCCGCACCGTCGCCCGCCGCATGATCGTGGTCGTGCTCACCGACGAGGCCCCGGTCACCTCCGAGACCGAGCGACTGCTGCGGAGGCTGCGCGTGCAGCACGACGTGCTGTGGCTCACGCTGCGCGACGCCGACCCCGTGCTCGACCACCGCACCGGGCGGCTGCGCGTCGACGTGGACAGCCGGTGGCAGGTGCCCGACTTCGTGCAGGGCGACCGCGGCATCGTGCAGGAGCTCACGGCGCAGCGCGATGCGGACGCCGCCCGCCTCGCCGACCTCCTCACCCGCATGGAGATCAGCCACGCCGCGCTCGACGGACAGGACGACGCCGTGCCGCAGCTGCTGCGGCTGCTGAACCGGAGGTCGAATGCCCGGCTCTGACGAGCTCTACCCGCCGGCGCAGTACGGCTGGGGCTGGATGCTGCTCGCGCTCGGCATCCTGGCGCTGCTGGTGCTCGGCGCGTGGCTGCTGATCGTGCTCACGCGACCCCCGCGCACCCCGGCCCCGGCCGCCGCGGGCACGACGCCCTCGACGCTCGACGTGCTGTCGGTGCTGCGCACGGAGTACCTCGACCGCATCCAGGCCGTGGAGAACGACTACCTCGGGCGCCGGCTGTCGGCGCGGCAGGCCAACCTCGAGCTCAGCCGCGTGGTGCGCGCGTTCGTGAACGAGTACAGCGGCCTGGAGGCGCCCGTGCTCGCGCTCGACGACCTCGTCGCCCGTGGCGTGAACCCGGCCCTGATCGACGCGATGGGCCGGCACTACTACCCGAGCATCTTCCGGCAGGGTCCGGCGATCGACCCCGTGGCGGGGGCCGCGGCCGCCAGGACAGTGGTGCGCGCATGGCACTAGCGAACGTGTGGATGCTGATCCTCGCCGCGGCCGTCGTGGTCGTGGCGGTCGCGGTCGGGCTCGTGCTGGGGTTGCGGCGGCGGGGCGGTCGTGCGGCCGGTGACACCGCGCGGGTCGCGCGAGCCGAACGGCTGCGCACGCTGCCGTCGTTCCGCCAGGCGCTGTCACGGCGGGTGCTGGCGCTGTCGGGGATCCTGGCGCTCGGCGCGGTCGCGGCGCTCGTGGCCGGCGTGGTGGCCGCGAGGCCCATGGCCGCGCAGACCATCCAGCCGGTCAACAGCAGCCGCGACATCATGCTGTGCCTCGACGTGTCGGGGTCGATGAGCGAGGTCGACGTCGAGGTGCTGTCGGTGTTCGAGGAGCTGCTGGACGGCTTCGAGGGCGAGCGCATCGGGCTGACGATCTTCAACAGCTCGCCCGTGCAGATCTTCCCCCTGACCGACGACTACGACTTCATCCGCGAGCACCTGACGAGCATGGTGTCGAGCTTCGACTACGTCGACCGCATCCCCGAGCACTGGGTCGGGACCCTCAACGGCGACGGCGCCTCGCTGATCGGCGACGGCCTGGCGGCGTGCGCGATGGGCTTCGACCATCCCGACGACGACCGGTCGCGGTCGGTGATCTTCGCGACGGACAACGAGGTGAACGGCGCCTCGATCGTGACGCTGCAGGAGGCGGCGGCGTACGCCGCGTCGAACGGCGTGCGGGTTTTCGCGATCAACCCGGTCGAGGGCAAGGACGCCGCGGTGAGCGCCGAGCTGACCGCCGCCGCCGAGGCCACCGGCGGCGCGGCCTTCGGTCTGCGCGACACCACGACCGTGTCTGACATCGTCGACCAGGTGCAGGAGCAGGACGCGACGGCGCTGCGCGGTGAGGCGCAGGTGGTGTGGACCGACGCCCCGAACCTGTGGATCGCGGTGCTGTCGGTCGTGGCGCTCGGCTTCGTGCTGCTGGCGTGGAGGGTGCGACTGTGATCTTCCAGCCCGTCCTCCCCCTGATCCTCGTGGTGCTGCTGTGCGGTGCCGTGGCCGCCGCCGCGGTGTGGATGCTGGTGCGCGCACCCCGGGCCGGCGGCGAGCGCGTGACCGACCGCCGTGCGATCGCCGCGCACCGCTCGCTGTGGGCCCTGCGACTGCTGATGGTGCTCGCGTGCTTCGCGATGCTGCTGCGCCCTGGCATCCCCGGCGGCGCGACCCAGACCCTCGCGACCGACACCGACGTCGTGCTGGTGGTCGACACCACCGCCAGCATCGTCGCGGAGGACTGGGACGAGGGCTCACCGCGGCTCGACGGGGTGCGCGCCGACGTGCGCGAACTGGTCGCGCAGTACCCGGGGGCACGGTTCGCCCTGATCACCTCCGACGCGTCCGCCCAGCTGCGGATGCCGCTGACCACCGACACCACCGCGCTGATCGGTTCGCTCGACGTGCTGCGCCCCGAGGTCACCAGCCAGTCGCGCGGCAGTTCGATCGGGGTCGCCGCCGGGCTGCTGGAGGACACGCTGCGCTCCGCCGCCGAGGCCTCGCCGGACCGGTCGCGCATGGTGTTCTACCTCGGCGACGGCGAGCAGACCACGGGCACCACGCCCGAGTCGTTCGACAAGAGCGCGAAGTACACGGATGCGGGGGCGGTGTTCGGCTACGGCACCGCTGAGGGCGGTCCGATGCGCGTGACGAGCGGCGGCGTGAGCGGCGGCGAGGGCGAGTACATCCAGTACGAGGGCTCGGACGCGCTGTCGGTGATCGACGAGCAGAACCTGCAGACCGTGGCCGAGCAGCTGGGCGTGGAGTACCAGCACCGCACCGCCGACACCGAGCCCGTGCTGCCGGAGGCGCCGTCGACCACGACCAGCTACGCCGAATCGGGCGAGGTCGGCAACGTCACAGAGCTGTACTGGATCGCGGCGCTCGTGCTGCTCGCGCTCCTCGGGGTCGAGCTGCTGCGGGCGACCACGCTCATCGCGCGGCTCCGGGGACTCGCACCCGCCCGCCGCCGCGACTCCGTCGACCCCGCACCCGCGAGAGACGGAGGCGGCGCATGACCGCGCACGACGACACGGCCGCCGCGCTGCTGCGGTCCCACCGACGCCGCCGCCGCATCCGCCGCTGGGTGGCCATCGGCACGCTGCCGCTCACTCTCGCCGCACTGCTCGTGGTGGGCAAGGTCCTGAGCATGTACGCGTTCGCGCACCAGTCGATCACGTCGTACGTGGTCGACGACTTCGCCGGGTCGGAGTCCGCCGCCCGCGGCCAGGAGTTCCTGAACTGGTTCGAGCCGTACAAGGCGCCGTACAACATCGGCACCGCCCTCGCCGGTGCGGAGGAGCTGCCGGCGGCCAGAGCGGAGCTGGAGCGGGCGCTCGACCTCGCCACCGGACTGGAGGTGTGCGCGGTGCGCATCAACCTCGCGCTGGTCGTGGAGCGGATGGGCGATGCGGCCAGGGCGGACGGCGACGGTGCCGCGGCCGCGGAGCTCTACGGGGAGGCCCTCACGCTCACGGTGGAGACGCCGGAGGAGTGCCGCAGCGAGGAGGCGCAGCAGCAGTCGCCCGACCCGCAGCGCGACATGTCCGACACCCTCGACGGCGCGGAGGACCGGCTCAAGCAGAAGCAGCAGGAGCAGGAACAGGAGCAGCAGCCGCAGGAGCCCGAGGAGCAGGAGCAGGAGGAGCAGCCGCAGCCGTCCGACGACAAGCTGCAAGACCTCCAGGACAAGCTCAACCAGGGCACGCAGGAGCGCGACCAGCAGCAGGGCGACGATCCGGGCGGCTCGGGAACGGACAAGCCATGGTGAGCGACAACGAGCGTCAGCGCGCCCGCTACGTGGGCGGGGCCGAGGGTGCGCCGCCCGTCCCTCCCCCCGGCGGGTATGCGGGGGCCAAGCGGCGGCAGCCCGACCTCACACCTCCGCCGCTGCCCGCGGCACCGGTCGACGAGAAGCGCACCCCGGGCTCCGCGTTCGGCTGGATCGCCCTCGTCGCGGCGATCCTGTTCTCCCTGACCCTGCTCGGGGTGCTGGCCGCCGGCGGCACCGACCTGCTGTACGGGGTCACGTTCCTCACCCTGCAGCTGGTGGTGCTCGGCGTCGTGGTCGCGGCGCTGTTCTCCCCGGGTGCACGACGGCTCGGCGCGATCGCCCTGGTGGTGACGGTGCTGCTGAACGTGGCGACCGTCGGCGCGCTGAGCGCCCTGCGCACGTCCGCCTCGGGCGACTACGAGGGCGTGAAGACCGCGGAGCAGCGGCACGCGGAGGGGTATCCGGGCATCAAGGGCACCGACCCCCAGCAGGCGCTGTCGCAGCAGTCGCTGGAGGAGGTGCGGGCCACGGCCGACGAGCTGTTCGCGGATGTGCGCGCCCGGCTCACGGACGAGTTCGGCTACACGTGGACGCCGGTGGGCGCGGAAGACCTGCGGCCTGAGCGCAACGGCTACGGCGGCGAGTCGATGCTGTACGAGTTCACGACGGCCGCGTGGGCGACGAACGAGCCGGTGCAGGACTACGACCGCAAGCTCGAGGTCATGCGGGTGGTGAACGAGGTCGTGCTCGACCACGGGCTGTGGGATCTGTACGCGTTCAACGACCCGGCGAACTCGGGCATCGACCCGTCGATGATCGCGAAGCTCTACGGCAGCGACGACCCGCGCACGCAGACCACCTGGGAGTACTACACCGAGAACTACCCGGATCCGCTGCGGTTCTACGCCAACATCTACGACCTGTCGAACGACGTCGACGGCGGTTTCCGCACCTCGCGGGAGGCGCAGAGCGCCCGCACCGGCGAGCCACTGGAGGGCCTGCAGCTCGTGGTGATCGCGAGCGCCGTGCTGAGCGAGGCAGACCGTGCCGAGTTCCAGGAGAAGCTGCAGGACTACCCCGGCTTCGAGTGACCTCAGTCAGTCGCGCTGCCTACTCGTCGACGTCCGCCTGGCGCCGGATGAACCTGTCCATGTTGGGCACCGTGAAGCTGACGTACCCCCGACGTTCGGCATAGATGATCCCCTTCTCGATGAGAGACTGCCGAACGGGACTCAAGGACGTCGCCGCGGTTCCGAGCTGCTCCGCGATCGCCGACGTGCTCGCCATGTCTCCCCCTCCCACGTCCACCATCGCGCGCAAGTACTGCCGCTCACCGGGAGTCGTGCGATCCCACCGAGCCGGGAAGAAGCTCTGATCGAGATCGGCGTTGCCTTCGGCGATTCCCGCGACGGCGATCTCACGATCGATGTTCCGATCGGGGGCGATGTCCCAGACGGCTTTCCCGAACGTCTGAAGGAAGAACGGGTACCCCTCGCCGAGGATCGCCTCCAACGCATCATCGGAGATCTTCGCTCCCAGCGCCGTCGCTGGGTTTCTGACCGCGGCTCTCGCTTCTTCGTCCGGCAGCGCCCCGACCTCGCGGATCGTGAACCGCTCCGCGTAGGAGCGGGCCTCCGCGAGCGTGCGGCGAAGCGTCGACAGTCCCGCTCCGATGATGAAGAAAGGCCAATCCGACTGCACTGCGCGATGCTGAACGGCGAGGAGCGCCGTCAGCAGATCGACATCCAGGTCCTGCATCTCGTCGACGAAGATCGCCAACGCACTGTTGTTCTTCCTCAGCGGCTCAGCCAGGTCGGCCACGAGTTCTTCGAGATTGACTTCGAGGAGCCCGGAGTTCGCACGATGGTCGGAGCGGTCCACGCCGAGGTTCATCGACACGCCCGCGACGGTGAACGAGAACGCCGAGATCGTCGAGATCGCCGTCTTGACCTCCTCGACGGCGGAACGGAATCGAGCCATCTGCCGTCCTGCCATGGCGATGCCTCGTCCGAGCGATTGACGAACGGCCAGCCGCCCGGACTGACCCGGCCTGGCTTCGAGCTGGACCGTCACCCATCCGGCGCGGCCGACCAGCTGCTGTAACTCATTGAGGAGGACGGTTTTTCCCACTCCGCGGAGGCCGTACATGATGAGACCGCCGTCGTTGCGTCGCTATGTGCTCTTGGCGACCATCAGGTTGACGAAGTCGACCTCGGATTGGCGGCCGACGAGCTCGGGAGGACGCACTCCGGCTCCGGGTCGGAAAGGGTTGAACGCGGGCTGCACCTGGGCAATCTACATCTTTATTGATCTCTATTGCAGGATACGAATATTTCGAGTGACCTCAGTCCCCGAGGGCGAGCAGCATTCGCGCCGCCACGTATCGAGCCTGCCCGAGCGGAGTACGGGGGTCGTAGCCCAGGGTCTCGATCAGTGCCGTGAGCCGCTCCTGCACGCTCGAGTGATGCCGTCCCAGACGCACGGCAGCGGCGCGCACGCTGTGCTCGTCCACGACCGCATCGAGCAGTTCGCGATTGCGGGCGTCGATGCGGCTGAGGGCCACCACGTCGGGATGCCGGGAATCGCCGTCCGCGGTCTGCGCGACCAGGAGCAGGGCGCCCAGGTCGGTCGCGTCGACGAACGGTCGCTCATCGCTGGTCAGCCGGACGGCCACGAGCGCCGCCGACCAGGACGAAGGCAGGTTCTCTGCACGCGCGACCGTGCCCGCACCGAGCCGCACCGCCCCGGAGGCCTCCCATGCGGACGCCGGCTCGACGTCGGCGGGGAGAATCGTCGCGCGCGTGAGGCCGTGGCGAGTGGCGACGATCGCCGACGGGTGCGCGGGCGACGGCGACGGATCGGGCGGCGACGCCACCACCCGCAGTGCTCCCGGGGCGAGACGCAGTCGGGGCAGCACCGCCGCCCGCTCGTCGACGGCCGCGTAGGAGCTGATGGCGAGCTCGACGGCGCCGTCCTCGCCGACCCGTCGCCGAGCGCGGATGATGCCGAGCGCGAGAGCGAGGCGTTCCAGGATCATCGCGTCGTTCGTGCGCGGCTCACCCTCCCGCTCGATCCAGACCACGGCGTCCGGGCCGCTCTCGCGCATCGGCCAGGTCGAGGGCAGCACGACGGGATCGATGCGGACGCCGTCGGCGCGGACGCGCACGACCTGCGCACCATCCCTCTGGCCGACCGTCGCGCCGCTGAGCACGGCCGCACCCCTGAGCATGCTCTCCACGCCGACGGAGCGGGAGACCAGCGCGTCGAAGTACGTCACGACCTTCAGAGTCTCGCTGGCATCGGGATCGAGGGCGGTGATCCGCCCCAGCAGATCTTGCATGTCGGGCTCCATCGCGCGGGGGTTCCACCCTACTGCGGCCGCTCCCGTCGCCGTCTCCTCGCTCCCGGCGCTGGCGGGCGACGGAACGGGCGACGGGAGCGGGTCGAGCAGGGGCTCAGGCGAGCAGGCGGTTCACCCAGTTGTCGCGGGCGGCCAGCATGGCCTGCGCGACGGCGGCGTGCGGGGCGAACATGTCGAAGCCGTGGAAGCCCCCGGCCCAGACGTGCAGCTCGGCGTGCACGCCCGCTTCCCAGAGCTTCGTGGCGTAGGCGACGTCCTCGTCGCGGAAGACCTCCGCGCTGCCGCAGTCGATGAACGCGGGCGGGAGACCGCTGAGGTCGGTGGCCCTGGCCGGTGCCGCGTAGATCGAGACGTCGTCGCCGCCCCGGCGGTCACCCAGGAGCGCCGTCCATCCGGTGAGGTTGGAGCCGCGGTCCCACACCCCGATGCCGTCGATCTGCCGCGTCGAGACGGTGGCGTCGCGGTCGTCGAGCATCGGGTAGATCAGCAGCTGCCCGATCAGCTCGGGGCCGCGCCGGTCTCGGGCGAGGAGCGCCGTGCCGGCCGCCAGGCCTCCGCCGGCGCTGCCTCCGCCGATCAGCAGGCGGGTCGGGTCGATGCCGAGCTCGTCCGCGTGGTCGGCAGCCCAGCGCAGCCCCGCGTAGCAGTCCTCCACCGGGTAGGGATCCGGGAACTCGGGGGCCAGCCGGTACTCGACGGTCACGATGACGCCGTTGTAACGCTCGGCCCAGTCCAGGAAGCCGACCACGCCGAGCCAGCGGTTCCCGATGATCATGCCGCCGCCGTGGGTGTGGAAGAAGCCGGGCCCGGTGCCGGTGCGGCCCTGCTTCTCGATCACCGACACCACGATCTCTCCGTCGTCGTGGCCGGTGATCGACTCGTCGCGCCAGGTGAAGCCGCGCTCCGAGAGCACCGAGAAGATCTCGTCCTCGCCGCTGACGGGGCTCTCGCGCAGGAGCGGGATCATGTCGGCGGTGAGCGTGGGGGGCAGTTGGTCGCCGACCAGGGCGAGGGCCGCCTCCAGCTCGGGGTCGAACGGGGGACGGGCGAGCGTGTCGGTCATCAGAACTCCTTTGTCCTCGCCACCGACGCGGTGGCATGCCCCCAGGATCGTGCGGGCCGCACCCGAGGGTAACCCGCCACCTGCGGCGGATACGGGCCGATCACTCCGCCGTCCGTCGGGGTGCTGCGAGGATGGCGGGATGCGGCAGGGTGCGGTCGGGACGGTGCGGCTGGTCGAGCGCGACGGGCGCCGGCTGGTCGAGAAGCGGTTGTCCGACCCGGCGCGTCACGACACCGAGGTGCGCGCGCTGCGTGCCCTCGCGGATTCGGGGCTGCCGGTGCCACAGGTCGTGGAGGAGCGCGCCGGGGTGATCCTGATGACCGAGCTGCCCGGCGCCCGGCTGGACGAGGGTGATGCGGACACGCGGCTCGCCGCACTGCGGGCGTCGGCCGTCCTCCTCCGGCGGCTGCACGACCTCGTCGCCCCGGAGGACCTGCCGCCCGCGCCCGACGACGCCGCGATCATCGCCCGGTACCGCGCCGCCGACGGTCCTGCCCTTCCCCTGGCGATCCCGCCCTCGGCCGGCGTCGTCTTCTGCCACGGGGACTGGACCGACGGCAACGTGCTCGCGGCGGACGGCCGCATCACCGGTGTCGTGGACTGGGAGGCCGCGCACGCGGGCGATCCGGTGCGCGAGCTGTCCCGCGCGGCATGGGGCGCCGCGCGCAAGGATCCCCGCTCGGCCGATGCGCTGATCGAGGGGTACGGCGCCGACCCCGCGGCGGTGCGGGCGTGGTTCCCGATCCATGCCGCGGAGCTCTGGCTGTGGTTCGCCGGGGCCGGTCCACCCGAGTACTTCGCGCAGCTCACGGCCGAGTTGCGCGCCTGGCCGGGCTGAACGAAGCCGGGCCGAACGAAGGAGCCTCGTCCGGTCCGGGCGATGGGCCCTCGAACATCCACCGGCCGCTGGCTACACTGGCGCCAGACGGAGGGAGCATCCGCATGATCCGAGAGCTCGAGCCCGATCAGTCCTACGAACTGCTGACCACCACCACGGTCGGCCGCATCGGCTTCCTGCACGACGGCCGCGTGCACATCCACCCGGTCAATTACGCCCTGTCCGGCCGCGACATCCTGTTGCGCACCTCGGCGGAGGGGCTGCTGGCCGCCGTGACGACGGTGCCGGCGGCGGTCGCGTTCGAGGTGGACTATCACGACCCGCTGGGCGCCACGGCGTGGAGCGTGCTGATGCACGGCACCCTGTCGCGCGCGCCCGAGGAGGATGCGGCCGGCATCTCGGCCCGCGTGCACCCGTGGGCCGGAGAGGACCGCGACCTGGCCCTGCTGCTGCACATCGAGACGATGTCGGGCCGCAGCGTGCAGCGCGACAGCCGCACCCCGAAGGTCTGACCCCGCGTCAGGACGCGAAGGCGAGCCCCGCGGCGAGCGCGAAGCCGAGCACGGTCGCGAGCCCCGTCGACTCCTTGGCCTTGGACTGCGCCTCGGGCACCATCGAGTCGACGAGCATGACCAGCAGCGCGCCGGCCGCGAAGCCGCTCGCCCCGGAGCGGAAGACATCGCCGGTCACACTGGCGAGGGCGAACCCGGCGACCGTGGCGGCGGCGCACGCCACCGCGACCCCCAGCCACAGCAGCAGCACGCGCGACTTCGCCATCCCGCCGTCGAGCAGGTCGGCGGCAGACCCGATCGACTCCGGCAGGTTCGACACCAGGATGGCGACCACGAGCGCGATGCTCACCGGCTCCCCCGAGGCCAGACCGATGCCGAGCACGAGCTGCTCGGGGATGCCGTCCAGCAGAGCGCCGACGGCGAGCTGCCCGCCCCCGGCCTGCCCCTTCGTGCGGGCGGCGCGGGCATCGAGGATGCGGGCGGCGACGTAGTAGCTGAGGGCGCCGAGCGCGACACCGGCCACGAGGGGGAGCGGTCCGCCGCGGTCCAGCCCCTCCTCCCACAGCTCGAACGCGATGGAGGCCATGAGGGCTCCCGCGCCGAAGCCGAGCACGATGCCGAGCCAGCGCGGCGGCCAGGTGCGCAGCAGGGCCAGGACCGCACCGACGAACAGCGGCGCCGCGGCGACGGCTCCCCACAGGATCGCTCCACCCATACGCACCTCCGGCCCCACTCTGGCACGGGAAGAGGACTTCGGACGCCAAGCCCCGGCGTGGCCGTCCACGACCAGAACCCGGCGCACGGCGATGCGCTCGACGTCACCCGCGGGCGGGCGCTGGGCACCTACGCGGCACTCGGTGTGCAGGTACGCCTGATCTGACGCACGGAAAGGCGACACGCCGCCCGCCGATAGACTGGAAGGCATGTCCAAGGTCCTCCAGTCCCTGCCCGTCGGCGAGCGCGTCGGCATCGCCTTCTCCGGAGGACTCGACACCTCCGTCGCCGTCGCCTGGATGCGCGACAAGGGTGCGGTGCCGTTCACCTACACGGGCGACCTGGGGCAGTACGACGAAGACGACATCGCATCGATCCCCGGCCGCGCGCTGGAGTACGGCGCCGAGGCCTCCCGGCTGATCGACTGCAAGACCGCGCTGGTCGAGGAGGGCTTCGTCGCGCTGTCGTGCGGCGCGTTCCACATCCGCTCCGGCGGCAAGACCTACTTCAACACCACGCCCCTGGGCCGCGCCGTGACGGGCACGCTCCTGGTGCGCGCGATGCGCGAGGACGGCGTCGACATCTGGGGCGACGGCTCCACCTACAAGGGCAACGACATCGAGCGGTTCTACCGCTACGGCCTGCTGGCCAACCCGCGTCTGCGCATCTACAAGCCGTGGCTCGACGCCGACTTCGTGACCGAGCTCGGCGGACGCAAGGAGATGAGCGACTGGCTCGTCGCCCACGACTTCCCGTACCGCGACTCCGCCGAGAAGGCGTACTCGACCGACGCGAACATCTGGGGCGCGACGCACGAGGCGAAGACGCTGGAGCACCTGGACGTGTCGCTGGAGACCGTCGACCCGATCATGGGCGTGAAGTTCTGGGACCCGTCCGTCGCGATCGAGTCCGAGGACGTGTCGGTCACGTTCGAGGGCGGCCGTCCCGTCGCGATCAACGGCGTCGAGTTCGCCGACCCGGTGGCGCTCGTGATGGAGGCGAACGCGATCGGCGGACGTCACGGCCTGGGCATGAGCGACCAGATCGAGAACCGCATCATCGAGGCGAAGTCGCGCGGCATCTACGAGGCCCCGGCCATGGCGCTGCTCTTCATCGCGTACGAGCGCCTGGTCAACGGCATCCTCAACGAGGACACCCTCGCGACCTACCACGAGCAGGGCCGCCGCCTCGGCCGCCTCATGTACGAGGGCCGCTGGCTCGAGCCGCAGTCGCTCATGCTGCGCGAGTCCATCCAGCGCTGGGTCGGCTCGACGATCTCCGGCACGGTCACGATCCGCCTGCGCCGCGGCGACGACTGGACGATCCTCGACACGGTGTCGCCGAACCTGTCGTACGGCCCGGAGAAGCTGTCGATGGAGCGCGTCGGCGACGCCGCGTTCGGTCCGGTCGACCGCATCGGTCAGCTCACGATGCGCAACCTCGACATCGCCGACTCGCGCGCACGCCTCGAGCAGTACGCGGGACTCGGCCTCGTCGGCGGCGCCACGGGCGAGCTCGTCGGTCGCGTGACCGCGGGCGAGTCCGCCGAGATCACGGGCGCCGTCGAGGGTTCGGTCTCCGAGGCCGACGAGACGCTGGCCGACGCGGTGGACACGGCATCGGAGCGCGCGGCCTTCGACTCCGGCACCGACTGAGCACGGTCACGACGAAGGGGCGCTCCACGTGGAGCGCCCCTTCGTCGTGTCAGGCGTCGGCCGGCGGCACGTCCACGTGGCGGCTGCGCTCCTCGGCGCGGTCGATGACCGCCGGGAGCACCGTGTCGAACAGGGTGATGAGAGCGGCGCGCGTGCCGACCGCGTCGCGCTGCGTCATGGCGAGACCGATCCCGGCGGTGGCCGAGCGGAGTGCCGCGAAGTCGAAGTCGCCCCTCGCCTGCGCGCTGAAGCGACGGATCTGCGGGCCGAGGAACTCGATCACGTTCGAGCGTGTGGCGTTTCCCTCGATGCGCGCGTACGCCACCGCGATCGTGCGCAGGGCGGCGCTGAACGCGGCGACGTCGGACGCATCGACGGCAGACGTCATGTCCTCCAGCAGCTCCGACAGATAGGTCACGTCGTCGTCACCCATGAGCGGGGTGGCGTGTCGCACCGAGCCGATCCAGACGTCGCCGAACAGGGCGATCGCGTCGCGCACGTCGTCGAGGTCGATCGGAGCGACCCGGGTGAAGCGATTGCGCTGCATGTCCACGAGGCCCAGCTCGGCAAGGCGGTCGAGCGCATGCCGCACGGGCGTCTTCGAGGTCCCGAGAGCGTCGGCGAGCTCGTGATCCCGCAGCCGCTCCCCCGGTCGCAGCTCGCCCGTCACGATCGCTTCGCGCAATCGGTCGTACACGTCGTCGCTCATCGTCCGCCGCTCCAGCGGACTGTCCATCCCAGGCACACCGCACCCCTCTCCGTCATGGCGGTTCCCCCCGCCTCCTCGGACACCGCTGCCGTCGGATTCGCTCCGATCCGCAGGGCCCCCCTGAATCCGCGCCCGAGCGCAACGCGTAACATAACACAGTTGAAATGGGAAGGACCGACATGTCAGCGCGGCCGTAGCGACCAGCAATCCGAAAACTATCTTGCACAACCTTGTGCATGAAAAGTATCCTGAATGCATGACCACCCGTGCCCCCCGCCGCGACGCCGTAGAGAACCGCGCCGGCATCCTCGCCGCCGCCCGCGCCGCCCTCGCCCTGGACCCGCACGCCTCGATCGACGCCATCGCCCGTAGCGCCGGCCTGTCGCGCCGCACGCTCTACGGCCACTTCGACGACCGCGAGGCACTGATCCGCGAACTCGTCTCCAGCGGCGCGCAGCGCTTCAACGCCATCGCCGCCTCGGTCGACGACGCCGACCCCCGCGTCGCCCTCGCCCGCCTCGCCTCCCTGCTGTGGCGGGAGGCCGTGCACGTGCAGGTCGCCGCAGCCCTCGCCCTCGACGAGGCGCACGTCACCCACACGGCCGCGGCGCTCTCCCCGCTTCGCGACACCCTGGCGGCCCTGGTGCGGTCGGGGCAGGACGCCGGCAGCTTCCGCACCGACCTGAGCGGACCGACGCTGGCGCGGCTCATCGAAGAGATCGCCCGCACCGTCGTCTCGCGCACCGAGGCCGCCGACCCCGCCACGGGCGACCTCGCCGTGCGCGCGGTCCTGAGCATCGCCGGGCTGTCGTGGCGCGAGGTCGACGAGCTGCTCTCCGACCACCCGGAGCTCGCCGCGACCGGGCAGGAGGTCCGCGCATGAGAATCGCCCTGCACGAGGTGAGCAAGGGCCGCAACGGCCAGGCGCTCCCGGTCACGAGTCTGGAGTTCCACACGGGGGCCGTGCGCTACGCCCTCGCCGAGACCGAGCAACGGCCCACCGTGCTCGGCCTCATCGCGAGCGGGCGCATGCGCCCCGACAGCGGGCGGGTGAGCATCGACGGGGCGAGCGACGCCAAAGACCTGCGCCACCGCGTCGCCCTCGTCGACGCCCCCGACGTCAGCGACCCCCACCCCGACATCACGCTCGCGGGGGTCGTGGGCGAGGAGCTGATGTTCGCCGGGGCCGGTGCCACCCCGCTGCACGCGCGGCGCTGGCTCGCGCGACTCGGGTTCGAGGAGCTCGCGTCGGTCCCCATCGGGAACATCGACCCCGCCGCGCGCGTGCGCCTGCTGTGCGAGCTCGCAGTCCTGCGGCGCGGTGTGGAGGGCATCGTGCTCGTCGCCCCCGACCGCCACGGCGGAAGCCCGGACGGCTGGTGGCGCATCGCGGGCGAGTTCGCCGACCGCGGCTACGCGATGCTCGTGATCGTCGGGGGCTCGGCCGCCGTGGCCCTCGAGCGCATGCACGAGCTCGACGCCGTCAACGCCTCCGGCCCCGTCGAGCCGCTGGTCCTCGCCTCACCCGACCCCGCACCCGAACCCGAACCCGCGCCCGAACCCGAGCCCACTCCCGAGGCCGAGCCGGCGCCCGAACCCGAACCCGAGCCCGAGCCGGCACCCGCGCCCGAGGCCGAACCTGAGCTCGAGGCCGCACCCGAGCCCGAGCACGCACCCGCGCCCCCGTCCGAGCCGGCGCCCGCGCCCGAGGCCGAGGCCGAGGCCAAAGAGAGAGGAGACGCGCGATGAAGGTGCCGTCCATGATCGCCGCCGAGCTCCGGCGTCTCACCGCCAGCCGGATGGGCATCCTCGCCCTGGTCGCCCTGGTCTGCGTGCCCATCCTCTACGGCGGCCTGTACCTGTGGGCCAACCAGGACCCGTACGCCAAGTTCCCCGAGGTGCCCGTGGCCCTCGTGGTCGACGACGAGGGCGCCCCCGCCCCCACGACGGGCACGGAGTCCGCGACCGGCGAGACCGTGAACTACGGCGAGGAGGTGGCCGAGAACCTCCTCGACGGCAACGCGTTCGACTGGCAGCGGATGACCGCCGACGAGGCCGCCGACGCACTGCGCCACGGCACGGTCGACTTCACCGTCACCATCCCGTCGGACTTCTCCGCCGCCCTCACCTCGGCCGCGGGCACCGACCCGCACCAGGCGCGCATCGAGCTGGAGACCAACGACGCCAACAACTACCTCGCCTCCTCCATGGGCACGCAGGCGGTCGAGAAGATCCGCAGCTCCGTCGCCGAGATGGTCGGCAGCGAGGCCGCCGAACGGCTGCTCACCGGGCTGAGCGACATCCGCGACAGCCTCGTGTCGGCGACCGACGGCGCGAGCCAGCTCGCCGACGGCGCCGGAACCGCCGCGTCGGGCAGCTCCGCCCTCGCCGACGGCACCGCCCAGCTCGCCGACGGCACGGCG
>NZ_SSDM01000425.1:0-6513 GCF_004794375.1 Microbacterium sp. K35
CAGGCGCGAGGCGAGGCGGTAGCGCGAAACGGCGCGGTCGGGGTGGTCGGCGTCCTCCCACAGTGCCCCGGCGAGCACGTGCGCGTCGGCGAGGGCCCGTGTGGCGCCCAGCTCGGCGAGGAGGCGGCAGACCTCGTCGGCGTCCGCGGCGCCGTCGAGGTGCTCGCCCGTCCCTCCGCGCACCCGGGCCCTGGTCTGCAGCGCCTGGGCGCGATGCCCGGCGGAGAGGTCGTCCTGCGCGAGGAATCGGTCGAGCAGAGCGGTCGCGGCCTCCAGGTCGCCCTTGGAGAGCACGGCCCCGATGGCGACGAGCGTGGTGGTGTTCGACAGCCGGGTGTCCTCGGCCTCGGCGAACGCGCGGGCGGCGTGCTCGGCGAGGTCGAGCGCGGCGTCGGGCTCGTCGGCGTGCAGGTGCAGCGAGGCGCGGCTGATGGCGAGGTCTCCGCGCGACCACGCCGGAAGGCGCTCGGCGGCGGCCAGTTCCTCCTCCAGGGCGGCCCTGGTGTCGTCGGTGTCGAGCCCGAACGTGGCGAGGCCGAGGCGCAGCTCCAGCTCGGCCTGCACGTCGCGGCCGGCGTCGCGCAGCGCGGCGATGCGCTCGGGCAGCACCTGCTCCGCCTCCTCGATGCGGTCGAGCGCCACGAGGATCCCCAGGCGCATCGACAGCAGCTGTGCGCGTTTGCCGGGGTCGGTCACCTCGAGCGCACGGGGGAGGGCGTCGAGCGTCTCGTGCTCGGCGCCGAACTGGGCGAGCTGCATCGCGCGGTCGAACCAGCCGTCCGCGTCCGTCGGGGTCGTGGCCGGTGCGGTGGCGACGAAGGCGTCGGAGCGGATCGGCACGTCCCAGCTCTCGTCGGCCAGGCGTCGCGAGCGGGCGAGGCTCCGCGCGTGCCCGTCCGTTCCGTCGCGCTCGTCGAACTGCGCGCCGATGCGCTCGGCGGCCGTCCAGGCGGCGGTGGCGAGCTCGGCCGCGGTCCACGCGCCGTCGTGCTCTCCGAAGAGCCCGACGAGGGCGGGGGCGTCCGCACCGCGGACGGGGGTGTCGCCGTGCCCGGTCGCCACGACCCTGTCCAGTGCGACGGCGAAGGCGGTGAGGGCCGCGAAGTGCGCGTCGACGTTCAGGCCGTCGTGCGCGAGCCATCCGATGTGCCGCTCGATCAGGGCGAGGGCACGCGCCTCGTTGCCGGTGACGGCCGCGAACACGATGTTGTTGGCGACGATGCGGAGGTTGTCGGGGTTGTCCTTCGCGAGGCGGTAGCTGCGCAGGTGGGCGGTCTTCGCGTCCTCCAGGCGTCCGGCGCGGAGGTAGGGGAGGAGGACGCGGGAGAGCGCGTGCTCGGGCTCCTCGCCGCACGAGAAGCCGCCCTCGATCATCTCCTCGACCAGGCGGATGGCGTCGGCGTCGCGGTCGGTGTCCGCGAAGAAGCCCGCGAACTGGCTGCGGCCGCAGGCGTCGCAGTGGCTGTGGTCGTCGCGGGGTGTGGCCTCCAGCTGCACGCGCAGCGCCTCGGCGTCGTCCATCCGGCCGGCGTCCCACGCGTCCTCGAACCGGGCGGTGAGCACGCCGCTGAGGCCGAGGCCCGCGGCGCGGTAGTGGGCCTCCATGTCGTCGAGCACGGCGGCGATCTGCTCCTGCGAGAACGCGGGGGACGACCGCAGCGACGAGGCCATCCACTTGAACTGCCACATGAGGTCGGCACCGCCGTTGTCGAGGTCGGCGGGGAAGCGCTGCGGGTCGGCGTCGTGGTGGGCGAGGCACCACGCGAAGGAGTTGAGCATCACGTCGGTGGCGCCGACCATGTTGGCCGAGGCGGTCTGCCGCATGCGGGCCTCGTACTCCAGGCGCTCGTCGCCGAGCTCGACGGCGAGGGCCACGGCCTCCGCGACGAGGGCCTGCTCCTCCGGACCCCACGGGGTGCGGTCGATCTCCTCGATGAGCTGCTGGAAGCGCTTCTTCGGACGTGCCATGGGAGCCTTTCGGTGGAGTGTCAGCGGGCGTCGCCGAAGGGGAGGGAGTCCCCCTCGATGCCGGCGGAGAGCGAGACGAGGTCGGCCAGCGCGCTGGTCATGAGCGCCCGGTCGGCGTCACGGAGCGGATGGTGGCCGGCGAGGAGCGCCTGGATGTAGAGCAGCTGCACGGTGCGGGCGAACACGGCGTCGTCCTCGACGCGCACCAGGGCGCGCACCACGCGGTTGGACCAGTTCAGGCACAGCCGTGCGGTGAGGTCGTCGTCGCGGGCGGCGGACAGCGTCTGGTCGATGCGGTCGAGCACGCCGCCCCACAGTGCCCCGGCGACCCCTCTGGTGCGGCCGCGGTCGATCGCGCGCAGCACCTCGGGGTCGGCGACGTACAGCCCGGTGAGTGCGGGCTGGTCGATCGAGCGCACGACGACGGCGCAGTCGGAGGCGGCGAGCACGGCCCCCGCGCGGGTCTCGAGCGCCACGGCGGCGTCGCGGTCGTCCAGGGGCGGGGGATCGAGACGGTCGAGCTCGCCGGCGACGTCCACCTTCTCCACGGTGACGGCGGGGTACAGCTCGGGCAGCAGGCGCACGAGGTCCGCGTCGTACAGGTAGCCGCCGTTGACCAGCACCTCGTCGGCGGGCGAGATCCCGGCGACCTGGCGGAACTCGTCCACGGTCTGCGCGTAGCGGATGTGCGGGTAGCGCTCGACCAGGTCACCGATGCGCAGCGTGCCGTGCGTGGTCTCGACGGTGAGCCACCGGGTGATGAACCGCGCCAGCTCCTCGTCGTGGCGCACGAGCGACTTGAGACCGACCTCGTGCACCGCCACGAACTGTGCGAGGCGGTGCGGCTCGCGCAGTCCGAGCTCGAGCACCCAGCGGCGGATCCCCGCGCCGAGCTGCTCGCGCACGTGCTCCAGGGCCGTGTCCTCCACGAGGGACTCCCGGCTCGCGGTGGGGGCGAGGCCGGTGGAGTCGACGACCGCCCGCACGAAGAACGCCCAGTCGGGCAGCACGTCGTCCACGCGCTCGGACAGCAGCATGCGGCCGAGGTACATGCGGGTGGCCTGGCGCGCGCCGGGCGGGGGTGCGTAGGGGAGCACGTAGGCGAGACCGCGCGTGCCGGTCCCCGGTTCGCCGAGCTCGATCACGTCGAGGGGGTTCGCGCCGAGCAGGTCCCGCCCGTAGGCGACGGCCGCCTCGGGGTCGTCGGCGGGGGAGAGGAACGGCGGCTCGCGCGTGATGTCGACGTCTCCGGCGCCGGTGTCGATCGTGACCCGCACGGGGAGGAACTCGCCGAACGTGGTGGCGAGCTCGTGCACGGCGGCGGGCCGGAGCAGCTCGTCGGCGTCGAACCGCGGTACGAGGTGCACGCTGGTGCCGACCGGGAGGTCGTCGTCGAGCTCGATCACCTGGAACGTGCCGTCGGCGCTGCCCGTCCACTCCACGGCCGCGCCGCCTCGGGCGCTGCGCGAGCGGATGACGATGGTGTCGGCGACCATGAAGCAGCTGAGGAGTCCGATGCCGAACTGCCCGAGGTAGTCGCTGCGGGGGAGGTCGAAGATGTCGCGCTTCGAGCTGCGGCCGACCGTGGCGAGCAAGTCGGCGACCTCGGCGGCGGTCAGGCCGACGCCGTCGTCGCGGAGCACGAACTCGCCGGTCTGCGCGGTGAGCGGCGTGATGCGGATGCGCCCGCCGCCGCCGTCGACCTCGTGACGGGCGGTGATCGCGTCGCGGGCGTTCTGCAGCAGCTCGCGCAGGTAGACGCGGGGGCTCGAGTAGATGTGCCTGCTCAGCAGATCGACGACTCCGCGCAGATCCACCTGGAACTGCTGCACATCCCCACCCACACGCGCCCCTTCTCGCCGGCATCCGCTCGCCGAGCCTAGCAACAACCCGTATATCGAGCCCGGTTCGGCACCGTCGGGCGGATGCCGTATGCTTGTGGAGCAGTTGTTCTCTGCATTCTTTCGCCGTGCCTCGGGTCTTCGGATCTCGGCGCAGCGCGGGGATGGGAGGGCACCCCGAGGCCTCCGGGTCTCTAGGGCGGTAGCTCAATTGGCAGAGCAGCGGTCTCCAAAACCGCAGGTTGCAGGTTCGATTCCTGTCCGCCCTGCGCGTCAGTGCAACGCTGGCACACGAAAGGTACATTCAGGATGGATCAGGACGAACCGCGCGGCGAGGTCGTCGCGGCCGGCGCCACGCGCCAGAAGAAGGGCAACCCCTTCTCCCGGTTCTTCGGGGGCATCGCCCTGTTCATCCGCCAGGTCATCGCCGAACTGCGCAAGGTCGTCACCCCGACCCGCAAGGAGCTGTTCAAGTTCACGGGTGTGGTGCTCGTCTTCGTCGTGATCGTGATGGGCATCGTCTACGGTCTCGACTACGTCTTCGGGCTCCTGACCCACTACGTGTTCGGTATCCCTGGCTGATGACCCCCGCGGCGGCAGCCGCAGCTATGGAGAAGAAGCAACGTGTCTGAACGATATTCCGACGACGCCGACTGGGCGACCGCCGCAGAGCAGTCCAGCGAGGAGGACGAGGCCCAGGAGGGCAACGTGCTCGCCGCTGAGGAGTTCTCGGTCACCTCTGCCGAGCACGTCGCGGTCCACGTCGAAGACGAGGACGGCGAGGACGACACGGACGACATCGACATCGACATCGACGACCCGGAGGCGGACGCGATCGTGAACGACGCTCTCAACCTGGACGAAGCGGCGGAGTCCGAGGCCGCCGCCGAGGTCCTCAACGATTCCGTGGCCGAGGAGGCCGCCGAGCAGGAGGCCGAGGCGGCCGACGAGGTCACCCCGTACGACGGTCCCGACGTGAACGGCGAGGACGACCGTCCCGCAGCCGAGTCCGAGGAGGACGACGCCGAGTCCGAGGAGGACCCCTACGAGGCCTTCCGCATGGACCTGCGCATGCTCCCCGGCAAGTGGTACGTCATCCACTCGTACGCGGGCTTCGAGCGCAAGGTGAAGGCCAACATCGAGCAGCGCAAGTCGACGCTCGAGGTCGAGGACGAGATCTACCAGGTCGAGGTCCCGATGGAAGACGTGGTCGAGATCAAGAACGGCCAGCGCAAGATGGTCACCCGCGTGCGCATCCCCGGCTACGTGCTGGTGCGCATGGAGCTCACGGAGGACACCTGGTCGGTCGTGCGCCACACCCCCGGCGTCACCGGCTTCGTGGGCAACGCCCACAACCCGACGCCGCTGCGCTTCGAAGAGGCCTTCAACATGCTGAAGTCGCTCGTCGAGGTGAAGGACGTCCCGACCGCCAAGAACATCGCGGCGAAGGGCGGCGTCGCCGTGGCCCGTCCGCTGCCGGCCGAGGTCGACTTCGAGGTGGGCGAGACCATCACGATCAAGGAGGGCTCGTTCGCGGGTCTTCCCGGTTCGATCAGCGAGATCAAGCCGGAGAGCGGCAAGCTCACGGTCCTCGTCTCGCTCTTCGAGCGCGAGACGCCGGTCGAGCTGTCGTTCGACCAGGTCACCAAGATGATCTGACACTGCTGTCATCAGAACGCCCCGCCGGCTCATCCGGCGGGGCGTTCTGCGTGCGGCCGCGGGGCTCCCCGCACCCGTCGGTCAGCCCGCGTGCTGTGCGGCCCAGTGCGGGCTCTGGATCAGGCCGAGGAGATTGCCGAACGGGTCGCTGACCGACGCCGACCACCACCCCTCGCCGCGCTGGGTGACGGGGTCGAACGGGGTGGCGCCGAGGGCTGCGAGGCGGTCCATCTCGGCGTGGATGTCGTCGACGTGCAGGCTCACGAGCGCGCCTCCCGGCTGCGGCAGGGCGGGGCGGAAGCGGGCGTCCATGAGGGCGAACTCGTCGTCGTCGTCGCCGAAGCGCCATTCGGCGTACTGCGGGGTCCCCTGTTCGGGGCGGGTGAAGTACGGCGCGGCGTCGAACACACGCGCGTACCAGTCGATCGCGGCGGGCATGTCCTCGGCGACGAGGTTGAGGTTGGCGAGACCACGGAACATGGGATCTTCTCCTTCGGTGGGAACGGCTTTTCTTCTATGCTCGACCGTGAAGTGATCACCTTCTGATCACTTCGGAAAAGAGGTTCCCGATCCGTGCCGATCGCCTGATCCAGGCTCTGCTGCTCCTGCAGGGCCGCCCCCGGATCACCGCCGCGGAACTGGCCGCCGAGCTGGAGGTCTCGGTGCCGACCGCACGCCGCGACCTGGAGGCGCTCGCCATGGCGGGTGTGCCCCTCTATCCGTCTCGGGGGCGCGGCGGCGGGTGGCGCCTGATCGGAGGGGCCCGGACCGATCTCACGGGACTGACCGAGAGCGAGGTGACGTCGTTGCTGGTCGCGCTCAGCCAGAGCCGCACTGCCGCGCCGGAGCACACGGCCGCGGTGCGCAAGCTCATGCGTGCCGTGCCGGAACCGTTCCGCGAGGGCGCGCAGCGGGTGGCGGAGTCGACCGTGCGGGATGCGCCCTGGGGTGAACCCGATGATGCGCCCGAGCGGCCGGCGGTGTCGGAGCTGCAGCGGGCGATCGCTGCGCGCCGCCGGGTGCGCTTCGGCTACGGCGACGCCGG